>JAAYLF010000114.1 GCA_012522035.1 Clostridiaceae bacterium | reverse complement strand
GATTTGAGAAACATAGTACCCTCTTAAAATATGCAGAAAAATACAGTACCATTGATACAAGAGTAGTTGTTTTTTATGCGTTGGCTGCATCAATTGCAATCAGTCTGCTTTTTATCAGCAAAAACACTAAGGCTATAAATACTGGCATGAAAAGTTTTGGTGTACTGTCAGCTTCCGGAATGCCAAGCAAAACATTTTTTATCTACTTTGTATTAACTACTTTTATAGAACAGACTGTCTTGTTAGTATTAGTCCATCTTGGAAAAACATTATTTTTTATCTATAGAAATGACACATGGTTTTATTACATGACTAATTCATTTGTACGGATACGTATTTATTTTCCCATAATAATTGGAATAGTACTATCATCTTTATTCACTGGTATTTATGCAAAAAGCATTATAAGCAAACGTAAAATATTGTCAGCATTATCATCGGAATAAGGAGTATGATTATGTTAATTATAAGATATGTCTTAGCTCTATGGAAAAGAAAAACACTTGGTCAGTTAATATCATTATTATATATAACCCCAACATTCATCATAATTATATGCACAGTACTACAGATGTTGATGCCTGTTGCATCCAGCATTATTTTTGAAACCAATAGCAATTATACATACATGTATAGTGGGGATTTTTTTACTGTTACTGATAACGGTATTGATATAAGTAATGATGCCGTCTATTTTTTGAATTCAGACGATGCTGCCACATATTTATATAAACCATTTGTAATATCTTCCAAGTATGACAATACATTTATAGTCGATGGGCATCCATTTTCCGAAATTAACAAACTGGATAATCTATATATTGCCATGAAGGAAAAGGAGTTGTCATTTGGATTATTCACACGCAAAAATTTGATAACTAGGTATAATACGTCGGATAACGTTCTTTCAACCTATCCAGAAATATATATTTCCTATAATTCAGCCAGAATTCTTGAAGTCGCTCCGGGAGATAAGATTATAGTTAAAGTTAATAAAGGTTACATTGAATGCCAAGTCAGTGGAATTCTAAGACCAAATTACGAAGACCTGTCTTACTCACGCAACTGGCTCGACTATACCGAGGTAACGTCATTTCCAGCACTCCTTATTGTTGACGAGAATACATTTTATGACATAGCTAATGGCCATCATGACATTTCAGTACGTGTTTTTACAAATAAAGAATTTATACCTAACAGTTTTGATATGTATTTAAAAGCAAGCAAAATTAACTCTTATAAAGAGCTTTTAATGTCGAGCAGTCTTATAACACGATTGGCTTCACAAGTGCTTATGATTGCTGCTGTATTAATAATTGTAATACAACTAGAGTATGGATTTACACAAAAAAAGAATGCAAAAGATATTGAGGTATTAGCAAAGCTCGGAATGAATAAAAAGCAAATATCATTAACATTGACCACACATGTATGTATTGTTTGCTTTATCTGTTTAATTCTGGCATTATTGATATGTCGCTTTATATATTTTGATATTTTAATTGACATGTATTGTGAAACTTTAGTATTCTTAATAACATATCTACTACTTGCAGTGATATGTATATTAATTTTGGTAATCCGATATATTTTTGCAAAGAAATATTATTCATCATTTTGAAGAGGAGGTTGCATATGAGTTTCATTGAGTTCAAAGAAGTTGATCTAACATTTCAGACAAAAGTACAGAGAATACCAATATTCAAGGGATTGAATCTGGAGATTGAAAAAGGAGAATTCATCACCATTGCTGGACCATCCGGCAAAGGAAAATCAACACTTTTAAACCTTGTTTCAGGTTTCGTCAAACCTACAGGCGGAGAAATCTGGGTTGACGGCAAAAACCTAAGCAAAATGAATGACACACAGGTATGTGATTACAGAAACAAACGTATAGGTTACATATTCCAAACCTTTAATCTCATTCAGCAGTTTAATGTAAGGGACAATGTGGCAGTTCCTCTGCTTCTATCAGGTATGAAGAAGAAGCAGGCTTATGAAAAAGTGGAAGAACTTTTAGACAAGGTCGGCATGACAAACAGAATTCTTGAATATCCAAGAACCTTGTCGGGTGGCGAGCAGCAGAGGGTTGCCTTTGCAAGAGCCATTGCAAACAATCCTGACATAATCCTTGCTGACGAACCCACTGGAAACCTGGACACAAAGAACGGTGAGCTTATTGTTAATCTTCTCATGGAAGCAAATAAGGAAAATGGTACAACTGTACTTTGTGTGTCCCATGATGAGAGAATTATTGAAAAAGGACAAAGAACGATACTAATTGAAGAAATAACCTGCGTAGAGTAGGCAGAAGTACAAGGAGACAATTATATGACAAGAATGATATTATTGGGCAGAGTTTTCTTCTCAAGGAAATCTGCCTTGCTTTCCATGCTCAACAATCTGTTGAAACTGATAATTTTTTTCTTCATAATCTTATTCTCTATAATACCGATTGTAAGATATCAATATACAATAGATAAGCTGCTATACAGCAACTATGATGCATTGGTACAAGGATGCTCCGAACATATGTACAGCAGATTTGATAAAGATGCTAATGTAACTGGACTTGTTGCAATAACCACTACTATGAGTAGTACACTTGTTCATGGAAGCAACAGGACAACAACTAGATTGGCTGCTGTCTATGACGATAATCTTGATGCATTAACAGAGTATGTGCTTACTGATGAGCTGTTTGTAAAAAAAGATGACAGTCTAATGAATAAAAGCAATGCGTTACTCCTTAGTTATTGGACAAGCAAAAACATAAAGGCTGACATAGGAGATGTTGTTAGAATAGAGGACCTGGACCTTGAATATGTTTTGGCCGGCATTTATTCGGATTCCTATTCAAATGCTTCCGCTATTGTTTTGGGTTCATCACACGAGGGTAAGGCAGCCAAGTTTTTTGACAATCTTCTGAAAGGAAGATTATACGGCACTGTCTACTTAAAGTTCGAAGACATAAAAGCCGGGCTGGATGACATAGACGATAATTATTATAGGGATTTTCCTCTTTACAGAAAATACGGCGAAAACTATCTGGTAGAAGCTGCTGACGATGAACTTCTACAGGCAAAGAGCAGCGCACAAATTAGAACAGAACAACTTAGGAGAACAGAGCTTTCTTTAAAGTATTCAGATAGCCCCTTCGACAAGAGCTATGCATACTATATCATCCCCATAGGAATGATGATGGTATGCCTGCTGACAGTCCAGGAAAACAACAAGCGAATACAGCTGGGGTTGAAGCCCGTTGCCATACTGAGCATTAGCGGTATATCCAAAATGCATATATTTTTATACTTCCTGTTTGACTCATTTATTAAAACGAGTATTCTACAGCTGTTGACCATTTACATAACCTTGTTAATATTCAGAGCACAAGAGATATACACACCTTCTGATTTGATGCTTGGCTATACACTTCTGTATATTTTTAGCATATTAATTGCGTCAGTAATATCTGCCCATATCAGCATAAAGAAGCTCGGAGAGGAACATATAATGGCGGCATTAAACGATGAAGACATACAGGAGGATTTGCTATGACTTTCTTTTATACGAAATATATATGGGCGGTTTGGAAAAGGGCGAAAAATGTAAACATACTGACGGTGGTATACATGATACCGTTTCTGACTTTTATTATGTCACTATTGTCGACCAACATATTTCCCGTTATCGCCCAATATGCTTTTATTAACAACAGCAATTACAATTATATGTACAAACTTGACTATATGACAGACCAAAAGATACTTGAGGATCTGAATCAGGAATCTTTGTTCATAGGAAACCATAACTCGATATATGTGTATAAGGAAGATATTATACCCGTCGGTATGCAGAGCTTAATACACCTTGGTACACCCGACAGCAGCTTGACCCATACCAAGTTTACAATAGATAACTTCTTATCCTTTAATGGAGAATTAAAGGATAACAGTATCTATTTGTCCTATGATTGTACCAAAGCATTAAATTTGCATTTGGGAGATACCTGTACCATTGAATTTAATAAATATGATCATACTACAAAAACATCATATAAAAGAAAAGTCGAGTTTAAAGTCGCTGGAATATTGAAACCAAACTATGAGGATTCCCAACCCTCCAGATCACCAAACAATAACTTAAGCCTTGCAATTCTGGATGAAGAATCACTAAATTGGTTAAAGGATAAATCATGTCATTTCGACGACAGGTACTATTACATTTACTATGCAAATGAATTTGTTGATTTGTCCAAGTATCAAGAGGACAATATTAATTTTTCATACAGTACAAAGGAGGATCTGTTAAGAAAAACCAAAGAATACTATCTGTCTCCTAGTGTACTTGTATCAAAAGGGGCAACAATAATTGTTTCATTCGCTACCCTGTTTGCAATACTGTTGTTTGAACTGAGATACTTGAGAAAAAAGCACTCAAGAAACATTCGAATAATATGCATGCTTGGCCTGTCCAGAAAAGGAGTAAAAGAGTTGTACATGGGTCTTGCACTTGCAAACTTTCTGATTGCCAGCATAATATCATTTGTTTTGCTTAAATTCATAATACTTGACCTGATTATAAAGCTATATTACACCTTTTTGCAACTTTCGTTGCTATTCCTTGCAATCCTTGTCTTTTCAGTATTGTTTTCATATCTGCAGTCAAGGAAAATAAGAGTTGTTTAAAAGCAGCAACCTTATAAGGTTGCTGCTCTACATTACTTCTTCTTAATTCTTATAACCACAATTACTGCAATAACAGCTACAACTATCACCCCGGCTATGATTAATGGTTTTGGAATATTATCCTTTTCATCTTTTTTATCCGGCTCAGCAGTTGGTGTACTGGTTGTTGATGGAGTTTCCTCAGGATTCTCGGTGGGTTCACTGGTAGGCTCTTCAGTTGGGCTTAAATCAACAACCTCTTCGAAAGCCTTCTCGATATCATCATTCTTTGTAAGGATTGCATTGCCCCATACAGCAAAGTCACCTATTGTACCATCGCCTGCATCAGACAGATACAACCTAAGAATCTTTCCACCTTCAATATCTGCAGTTAGAAGGGAGGCCTCTTCCTGACTCCTCTTTACTTCACTCCTTGCAACCTCCACACCATCCACGCTGACAATAAACTCAACTGAACCGTTGGACGCGTCATGGAATAGAAGATCGGGCACACCTGCATAGCATGCAAATGTCTTGAATCCCAATCCCTCAATATTTATCTCTATGAAGGATTCCCCTTCCTTGGATGAAGCAACATGCATTAACCCTTTTTTATACTCCTTTGAGTTTATAACATACCCTTTTGCTTCATCCGTACCATCAACAAAAACAATGGTACCATTTGAATACATGTTGCCTAATAAGAGGTCACTTAGGTAAACAGTACTTTTATCAGCCATTTCACTCTTCTGCTTTGGAGCCTCTTTTCCTTCCCCCGGTATAAAGACCACATCTCTTAAGAAGGAAGGATAAGATATCCTGTTTGTACCAACAGGCATTGCTCCCTCATCACCTTGATACACACCACTGTCAGGATGTGTTATGAAAATATCGCTCTCATGATCCTGGTAATATCCTTTTATGTACTGATAGCTAAGAGAGCCTGTTGTGTTGCGGATTGCAACCGTATAGTCATTGTAGGCTTTTACCTGGAGAGGTTCTTCCAGCTCATACTCTCTCCAACCTGCTTGTCCCTTCTCCAGATCCCAGAAGTAAGGCCCTGCAACAAGTTCTTCAGCTGCTGTATCCCATATTTCAACAGTATAACTTCCAGATTCCTCGGCACCTACATACATGCGAACTTTGGTAATCGTGCCCGGAACCTTTACTGCAAACCTTGTACCCAGAGTAAGCGGAATTGCATCCTCCCCGGTTTCAACTACAAAGCCGCTTAAATCCTCTTTGTGTATTGTGTAGGTATCTGCACCAAGTACAAGATTTGTACAGGTTATTAGTATGAACAAAGGTACAAGTAATATCAAAAAAGCTTTTTTCATAGTCCTAGCCTTCAACTTTCCTTCCTCTTGACACAACAACCACAGCAGCAGAAGCAAGAGCGACAAATACACCCAAAAGAATAAAGGACCAAGCCCCATCGCCTGTGCTTGGGTTTGTCTCTGGTTCTGTTGTTGGTTCTGGCTCGTCAACTTCTGGCACAAACACAACATCACGCAAAAACGCAGGATACGTTACTTGATTTCTTCCTTCAGGGAACAGGTTAAGGTCGCTTGAATATGCACCGTAACTGTTCTCAAGATTGAAAACAGAATCAGATGAATCAATGCTTTCAAAGTACCCCAGAACCATCTGATAAACAAGAGAAGAACTATTGTTTCTAACCGAAACCATATAATCTTTATCTGCTTCAATTTCTACAGGAGAAGGAAGTTCAAATATCCTCCAACCCGTTGTGCCTGACTCAATCTCCCAATCAAATGGACCTGCAATATGCTCCTTTGTCTCCACATCCCATAGTTCTACCACATACACACCCGATTCTGCCTCCCCTGTGTACATGCGCACTGCAGTTATTTTACCTGGGACTCTGACTGCAAAAGTAGTTCCGAGAGTAAGAGGAATACCATCAGAACCTTCTACAATATCAAAGCCTTCTAAATCACCAAATATTGTCTCTCCTTCAATCTCTGCAAAAGAAGGAATCATTACCATACACAGAACAAGAATCAATATAATTGCTGTTAAAAACTTTCTAACCATTTTCATTTCCTCCACCTTTCATATCTTGCTATCTCCATTTTATTAGAACCACCAGTTCTTTTTTAGGTGACAATATGTCATAAAGAAAGAAATCCTGTAATATTTTGCTCTGTCATCTATTCTCAAGAACCCAGTCAATGCATTCCATGTATACTGCG
>JAAYLF010000113.1 GCA_012522035.1 Clostridiaceae bacterium | reverse complement strand
CTCTTGCTATGGCTTTTTGCGTAAGTTCATTCCTGAGCTTGACCTCAAACTCGGTACCATACAAACTTCTTTCTCTATTGAGTTTTGGTATGTAGAATTCTCTTTTTTCTTTTGGCAGCTTGTCTTTTATAAATGTTGGAGATGTGAAGATAAATCTGACTGAATCTAGGTTTTCCAGTTGTTCCTTCAATTCTTGATATGCATAGAGCGAGAAGCAGGCAGCTGCAATCGAAAGCTTGTCACCTTTCTGCAACGTTCCCTTAAGGTCATCACCTAGTTTTTCCCTAATATTGTCTATCATCTTCACTGCAAAACATCTCCCTACCTGTTCTACCCATGTGCTGCTTGATTAATATATCATAAGAGAATGCTTTTTTCAAAGCTTACGTAACATTTACTTATATAAAACCGAAATGCTTGCACATTGCTTTCCCAGTACCAGGTTGTGTAAATAAAATTCATTTAATCCAATTATAATATCTCATAGCTGGTGCGTCAATTACCCCCAAGCGAGTTCGCCATAAGCTGTGTCTATGCCATATATAAAAATTATTAACTTTACTTATAAGTTAAAAACACATATAATAACTATGGTGTGCCCAAGTGCAAACACCACACATTTTTTTCATGGAGGCTACAATGAAACGAACAGTAGGTACAGTAGTAAGAGGTGTAAGAACACCGGTAATAAGTGAAGGCGATAACCTTGTTGAAATCGTAGTTAACAGTTTGCTTGAATGCAGCGAAGAGCAAAAGTTCGATTTCCACGACAAGGACGTAGTAGCCGTAACAGAAGCAGTCGTTGCAAGAGCACAAGGAAACTATGCAACAATTGATAATATAGCAAAGGACGTAAAAGCCAAATTGGGCACCGATGAGCTTGGTCTTGTCTTTCCTATTCTGAGCAGGAACAGATTTGCTGTATGTCTTAAAGGAATAGCCAAAGCTGTTAAAAAGATTTACTTGCAACTTAGCTATCCTGCAGATGAAGTGGGCAACCACCTTTTCTGTGCTGAAAAGCTCTTTGAAACTGGACTCAATCCATACGCGGATGTGCTTGACATAACCAGGTATAGGGAACTTTTTGGATATGAGCTTCATCCTTTTACAGGTATCGACTATATCGAATACTACACCCAATTGGTCAAGGAACAAGGTTGCGATATTGAAATAATATTCTCAAACAACCCCACATCCATACTGGGTTATCCAAATAATGTTCTCACCTCCGACATACATTCAAGACACATGACCAAAACGATGCTGCCGAAAAATGGTCTTGAAAAGATATATAACCTTAGCGAGATCCTTACTTCATCCATAGATGGTAGTGGCTATAATGAGCAGTACGGTTTGTTAGGTTCCAACAAAGCCACAGAAGAAAAGGTCAAACTCTTCCCCAGAGATTGTCACAATTTTGTATTTGAACTGCAAAAACGCCTGCTTGAAAAGACCGGCAAACATATAGAGGTTATGGTATATGGCGACGGAGCTTTCAAAGATCCTGTGGGCAAAATCTGGGAGCTTGCGGATCCTGTTGTATCTCCTGCATACACTCCAGGTCTTGAAGGTACTCCAAACGAGTTCAAGCTGAAGTTTCTAGCAGACAACGATTTTGCTAATTTGAAAGGCGAAGCTTTGGAAAAAGCTATTAGAGAATATATCGCAAACAAGAAAGAAGACTTGAAAGGTTCGAACGCATCCCAAGGAACCACACCACGACAATTGACCGACTTGCTGGGTTCTTTGGCCGACCTTACATCCGGCAGCGGAGACAAGGGAACTCCGGTTGTATTGATTCAAGGATATTTCGACAACTATTCATCATAAAAAGAAAGCAGACACCTGCTTTCTTTTTTTATACAATCAGATGGTCTTGACTCTTTCTCAGCAGTAGAATATACCAGACGGTTAGAACCGTACCCTTGAATATGCTGGATATGCTTATTGCCCACCATATACCATTAAGACCAAGGCTGGTTGATGACAATCCAATTGCCATTGGGATCCTGAGGGCATTAAAAGATATTCCTACAATTGGAGGCGGAAATGGTTTTCCAAGACCATAAAAAGCTCCAGCTGTGGTAATCTCTATACACATAAACAACTGTGAAGCGGCAAGAATTCTCAAATAGTCAATACCAAGAGTTATTGTTTCCCTTTCTTCCACAAAAATTGCAAACAAGGGCTCTGCAAAGAAAAACAGCAAAAATGTCGCCAAGACCCCAATAACTGAAACAATCATAAGACCAACGAAATAACCTTTCTTTACCCTGTCAAGCTTCCTTGCACCAAGATTCTGCCCTACGAATGCACTCATGGCAGACTGGAATCCTCCTGCTGTAAGCCAGGATATTGACTCAATCTGGGATCCAACCTTCTGCACTGCTATTGCAGTTGTTCCCCAATCAGCAATTATACGCGCTATAATCATTGCAATTATTGCAAACAAGCCGCTCTGCAAAGCAGAAGGAATTCCAATTTTGGATATTCTGAGCACATATTCAGCCTTTGGTCTTCTGAAAAAATGTATCTCGGAAAAAACATCAGGCAGTGTTCTAGCCTTTAATATGTAGATACTCGAAGCTATTACCTGAGCTATTATCGTAGCCAAGGCTGCTCCTTTCACTTCAAGTCTTGGGAATGGCCCAATACCAAATATCAATAGCGGATCAAGCAATACATTTGCAACAAGACCAATTGAATTGATTATGAAAGGAGTCCTGCTGTCTCCGTATCCGTTGAATATTGCGGTAAATACAGGATTTATAAAAAAACAGACAAAACCCAAGGATACAATAACAAGATAATCCACCGCATCCTTTATGACCTTCTCGTCCCCCAAATTAAAAAAAGCAATCAGCTGGTTTCTGAATACAATCATGACAAGGCCGTATACCAGCGCAAGAAAAATGCCTATCTGAAGGCTTTGTCTTGCATACTCTTTTACTCTTTCATTGTCTTTCATTCCAACTGCCTGGGCAACATTAACCTCTGCCCCTATTTTCGGTATTAAAATAAAAGCGCTGGCAAGCCATGTGAAAAAGCCTACCGTACCGACCGATGCCACCGCATCAGAACCAATCTTTCCAACCCAAATCATATCTATAAAGCTGTAGGCCATTTGTACAAAGCTTGTCCCCATAATCGGAAGTGCCAGCTTGAAAAGTGTTTTTGCGATATGTCCTTCCGTCAGATTTGCAGTTCTATCCATCCGTTTCCTAACTCCTTGTAGTTCTTTTGTATGCAAAAAAAATGACTTATGCAAGTCGCATAAGTCGTATTATATCATCTCTATTGAAAAATAGGGAGAACAATGTGTTAAAGAAAGTGCCTAAAGCTTTACAAGCCTTAGGCACCTTTCAGCTATTTCTCACCAACATACAGGTAGTTAAGTCTTCCATAGGGCGATGCATTGCCATCTGTATAGAATGTGAAGATATCACCGTCTCCACTGAAGTTGTCAGCCCATTTGAAGCTGATGGAAAACTCCTTGTCGGAAACACCTAGAGTTTTGCGAGGAATGGAAAGCATCAACATGTTCTCTGACAGCTTGTATTCCGCTTTTCCAACCTCTTCCCATTCGTAACCACCTTTGCACTTCTCAATAATCATATCGGATCCACCTGTTCTATGAACTGCAAAGTCGTACCCGTACCA
Organism: Clostridiaceae bacterium; assembly: GCA_012522035.1. Taxonomy (GTDB): domain Bacteria; phylum Bacillota; class Clostridia; order UBA1212; family DUPL01; genus DUPL01. Next base: position 489 of record JAAYLF010000113.1, on the reverse strand, counting down.
GTTGGACTTCGAACCTGTGTTAATAAACAGGGTCATAGTTCTTTCTCCTTCAAAGTTTACAATCGGATCCACCGTATCCACATAGAAATACACATTGTCCTTGTCAGAAGTCACCTTTACGGTCTTTATGTCATTCTGACCAGTGGTGTTTGTATACTTCAAACTCCAGTCATGGGCTGATGTCTTGTTCCTGTCAAAAACATCATCAATATAATCATTGTAGGTAAGGATGTTTTCATTATCCCACTGGTCGAAATCACCTTTGACATCAATTTTTATGGATGACGCTGGCTCATTTTTTACATTCCCATATTTAAACTTGCTGATATAATGACAAAGCTGCATGTAGTAGTTGTCACCATATCCACCCTTCATGGGTTCTTTATCCCTGCTGTTATTAATATCTGCAGCATCCACGAAACTTATCTCACCATTGGAGGTTAGGAGGTTCTATTATGAACAATCATACAGAGGAACTCAGAAAAAAAT
>JAAYLF010000112.1 GCA_012522035.1 Clostridiaceae bacterium | reverse complement strand
TTATGCCTCGCTTTGGTATTGCTGGCAGTAAATGGGTTGGCTTGAAGCATTTTCGGAGATTCGTTGACAGTCCAATGTTTTTTCAGACCATGAGAAACACAATTATACTCAACGTATATGGGCTGCTTGCCGGATATCCTCTCCCCATTATCATGGGTATTGGTCTTAACCACATGCGTTCTCTGAAGATTAAGAAATCGATACAATTTATTACTTTTGTACCCCAGTTCTTTTCTACTGTTATCGTCATGGCTATTATTCTCCAGCTTTTTGATACCCGGCTCGGTATTATTAACCAAGTGATTACTTTATTGGGTTATGATCCAATAGATGTTCTCGGCAGTGCTAAATATTATCGCCATCTTTACGTGTGGAGCGGTATTTGGCAGGGGTTGGGGAACAGTGCAATACTTTATATAGCAACTCTTGCAGGAGTAGATCCAGAGCTACATGAAGCTGCAATTATTGATGGGGCTACTATCTGGAAGCGTGTTTGGCATATTGATATACCTTCAATCCTTCCAACAATTGTTATTACTTCCATCTTTGCGCTGAGCGGAATGCTTTCAGGCGGTTCACTTGAAAAAACTCTGCTGCTACAGAATTCGGCTAACATATCAGTTTCTGAAATAATTTCAACATATGTATACAGAGTTGGTATTGCCAGTGCGTATCCGGACTTCTCCTTTGGTGCAGCGGTTGGATTATTTCAGAATGTTGTGTCGCTTCTTCTGATAATTATTGCCAATCAAATTGCAAAATGGCTGACTGATACAGGGCTATTCTAGGAGGGATAATAAATATGGATGATAAAGTTCTAGAACGGGAACTAAAGCCTGTTCCACTCAGTCATCTTACGAAATCTGACATAGTGTTTCACATAATTAATTATACGGCGCTTATATTGTTTACTTTAAGCGTATTATATCCTATAATTTATTGCCTTAGTGCATCGTTCAGTAGCATTTATGCGGTTATGACCAGAAAAGTCTGGCTGTGGCCCGTGGGGTTTAATATCAAAGCATATAAGGCTGCGTTTGAATATCCAGGTTTGATGGAAGGGTTCCTGAATTCCTTGTTTTACGCAGCAGTAGCAGCCGTGTTCGTGCCCTCATTAACAATGATTACAGCCTACCCCATATCCCGGAAAACTTTACCCGGCCATAGCTTCTTCGTAGTTTATTTCGCGATAACGATGTTTTTTAATGGAGGTATGATTCCAAGCTATCTTCTAATTCGGGATTTAGGTCTGATTAATAGTTTTCTGGCTGTTACCGTTGCATTTGGGTTTTCCTTTTACAATGTCATAGTTGCACGTACTTATTTTGCTCATAACATTCCGGAAGAATTAAATGAAGCTGCTAAGATAGACGGCTGTGGCGATTGGTATTATTTCTTGCGCATAGTAGTTCCTCTTTCCAAACCCATAATAGCTATTAATATTTTGTGGACAGCTATGGGGAACTGGAATGGCTATTTCAGTCAGTTGCTATATTTTACAGACTCACGAAAATATGGAATACAGATGGTTTTGCGCAACCTGTTATTTATAATGACCATGTCGGACGAACAACGGGCGCTTATGGATCCGGAGCAGTTAAGTCGTAAGGAAGAAGTAGCACGCCAGCTAAAGTTTGCCGTAATCTTTATTGGTGCAGCGCCAATGCTTGCCCTGTATCCGTTTGTTCAAAAACATTTTGTTAAGGGCGTTATGGTTGGTGCAATAAAAGGGTGAGTGTTTGTAGCTTGGTGCTTTGAATAGTTAAGGGTTTACCTTTTGCGGTTTACCCTTTCTATAAAAAAATAAAAAAGGAGGAAAAAGAATGAAAAGCAGAGTAATCTACATCATTGTAGCTATTGTGGTTGCATTAGCTCTAGTAATGATGGGATGTACTGGCGAGAAGCCGGCTCAACAAGAACCCGTG
>JAAYLF010000111.1 GCA_012522035.1 Clostridiaceae bacterium | reverse complement strand
ATACAATGTGGATACCGCCCTTTACATACAATCCGTTGGAGTAATAGACAAGTTCAGAAGAACCAATGTAAATGAGATAAGGTACCACACATCAGCAGCCCTTGCTTATGGCTACAAGAATCTAAAGTATTTTACATGGATAACCCCTGTGGAAAGAAGCGAGCAGTTTACTCTGGCAATTATTTCACCTGAAGGCGAGAAAACAGACCTTTATGATGGTGTGGCACAGATCAACAGGGATATTAAAAAGGTGAGCAGTATTCTGGGCAAACTTGATGCAGTGGAGATATATCACAACGGAAGACAGGATGCCTCAACAAAAATGCTTGAACCGGGCTGGTATGTGGAGGCTACTGATAAAAAGGATTTTCTTGTTTCTTTGATGGTGGATAGAAATACCAAGAGAAACTACCTGATGGTTGTTAACAAGAATTTCAACAAGGATACAACCCTTGCTCTGAAGCTAAACGGTATTGACAGTTTGATGGATGTAACCAGTGGTGAGGAGGAAGAGGTTGCAATAGCGGATGGAACAATCCAGTGTGAGCTTCTTGCAGGCGGATTCAGGTTGTACAGACTTGCAGAAGGAGTGTCACTGCATAAGGAATATCAGGATGCGGATGCGAACCTGGCTTTGGACAAACCGGTTTACTCCAACTACTCCCGCGGAAATGACGGATACTTCAATTACAAGGCTGTTGACGGCAACCGGGTGTCCACAGAACGCTCCAGAGGATGGAGATATGAAGGCAAAGGAGACGAAGAGATTTACATAATGGTGGATCTTAAGAGGGCTGTGGATATTAACAGGGTGGATCTGTATCCTGTTTCCATCGGTGATGAGGAAAGAATCGGCCAGTATTTCCCAAGGAAGTTTACTATACTTTATTCTACCAACGGAAAAGATTACAAGAAAATCTTGTCGGATACCTGGGAAAGCGGAAAAGAGCTCAGTTATTCCTTTGATACAGTAAAGGCAAGGTATGTGAAAATTCGTGTTGATGAAGCTGTTAAGGTGTCGGATATATATATTGCAGAGATATGTGAAATAGAGATTTACAATGATGATGGCACTCTGCCAAAATATCAGAAGGTTTGGGAAAAGGATGAGACCCTAAAAACTGAGTACAATGTGGCGCTTAAAAAGAGGGTCAAGACATCAACCAATTTGGAAGCTCCCCAGTGGGGATGGATGAGAAAACACATAAATGATGGCATGATTAAGGCAACCAATACGCATTCAGGCTGGACCACACAGACAGGGCGTCACATGACCGACCCTTATGCTGAAGAGTGGGTACTGATTGACCTGGGTGAGAAGTTTAACATTGATACCGTGGTATTGTATCCAAGGCAGGATACGGGCTATTACTTCCCAAAACATCTTGTTGTTGAGGTTTCGTTGGATGAAAAAGACTGGACAGAGGTGTATGAACTAAAGGAATCCGGTGCTGTTTCAACCATTGCAAGAGTTTTAAAGTTTGATGCAGTTGATGCACGATATGTAAGGGTGGTTTCAAAAGAGATGACTCAGGTGGAATCGTCGCCTGACGGCTATCTTTTCCAACTGGCGGAGTTTGAAGTCTATAGAACTGGAAGGCAATAATCATGATAAAGCATAACAAAGAGGCAAGCAGATATGCAAGCCTCTTTGTTATTTATATCAAGCAATTACTTGCGTGGGATATACCTTTTTATCTCTCCACATGCTATTTTTGCGCCAGCACTTCCAGAGGGAGAGGTTGTGAAGTCATCGGGCAGTTGATGCACAATTATTGTACGCCCAATAACCTCAAACAATCTGAATCTGTTTGTGTAAAATGTCATGAAGGCGTATCCGTTGTTCTCAAAAAGTGGCGGAAGGTCTCCTGCATGCTGCGGATGGGTGCATCTGTCAGGGTTGTAGTGCATTCCTACGTTTCTAAACGGATCTTCCTTGTCGCCTGAACATTCTTCACCCTCATGTATATGGAATCCAAAAACCTTGCTGGCGCAAATGTCTGGTTTTGTTGGCAAACCATGTATTTCCGCAACCAGCAGAACACCGTTTCTTACCTGATAGAAATCTACCCGTCCCACTATGCTCTGGTGTTCTCTGTCGCCTAAAATATCCGCATAGGCTCCAGGGTTTCTTTTAGAAACTACTTCGGCAAATTTTTTGGTATTCCTCTTGAAACTGAATTTCATAATTTCACCTCTTTTCCTCTATATAATGTATGAAAAAATGTATGCATTTGTGAGAACCTTGAAATTAAGTGATTTCTTTAGTATACTTAAGTATACTTACAGAAAAATAGAAGTTGGCGATGAACATCATGAAAAAGGGGTTTACTCTGGTTGAGATAATTGTTGTAATTACCATCATAGCGATAATAGCAGCGATAGCCGTACCATCAATTGTGCAATACTATAAATACTCTGAGGACAGGTACAGAAACAATGTTGCGCGAACTCTTTTTGTTGCCGCTACAAACAGTCTTACCCAAAAAAGTATCGCCGGACTTCTTAATGATTTGCCTTATGATGGATATGTCAATCTTGAAAACCTGATAACTGATGATGAGAATTTCTATGATGATGAGATAAACTACAATACAGGAAACATTGTGTACGTTACCAGCAAGGAGAATGTAAGCAGGATCCTTGATGGATACATAATGGACACAAGTGTTCTTAACAACGCCATCCTTATTGAATACAATATTGCAACGGGAAAGGTTTTGTCCGTTTTTTACTCTGACAAGGTACATGCCTTTGGTTACGGGCATGGAAACTTTACTGATGTTGCAAACAGGACAAAGGAAGCAAGGGAAGAAAAGAAAATAGGATTCTATGGAGCAAGAACGACCGGAATCCCGGAGAGAGAGTGAGTAAGACAATGAAGTATATACGCAACAATTCAGGTGCTTCAATAATATTTGTGGTGATAATATCGGTGGTGTTTCTGCTTGCAGGTGCAAGCGTGGTTACAGCAGCAAGCATGCTGTCGAGCACATCCATTAAGAATCATACCAACAAACAAGTCTACTACTACGCGAAATCCGCAGCTGAAGTTGTCAGCAAGGAGATTGTGGGTGACGAAGGTTTTGGGTATGAGATAATTAATTATATAGGTTTAATTGGAGCGACTCATAATAACGAAGAGAATAACACAGAAGAGCTTGTTGATGTTCCAGCGGAAATTGTGTTGGATTGCAATATTAATCTACTGAAAAACAGTACCCCTTATGATGATGTTGAATATGACAATGTACAAATCAAGCTAAGTGGTATTCAATTGATTAAGTTTCAGAGTTACCAGCATAAGAGTGGTAGAATGTATGATGTTTTAGAGAGGTACGACTTGGAAATTGAGAAAGTTGCCATTTCATTTACCACAAGGCATAATGGAGAGGAATACAAGCTTGCTTTGGAATATACATTTAGTGCCAAAGGCGAAAGAAAGGCCGAGTGTGAAAGGAGAATAGATTCTGTTAGCAGTATTACAGATTTGAACCTATCACCTTTGCATTCCAAGCATATTGATTGGCGGGAATTTGACAGAATATTTGTAAGGGTGCATCAAAATGAAGTACATTAGGAACAGTAAAGGCGAAACATTGGTAGAGGTAATTGTAAGTCTGGTTTTGTTTGCAGTACTGCTTGCGTCGGTCACGGTAATGGTGCAGACTTCACTTAATATTGCAGAAAGAGCTCATGAAAGAAATGAGGAGACAAGCCAGAGTGTTGCGGATATTGAGACTGGTCAGAGTTTGACTGATGTTGACAATCTTACATTTACTTTCAGCATACATGGGGAAATAGATAAGGAATATGAAATACCCGTCGTTGTTAAACAGAGTGGAGGGTTGAAAGTTTATGCTACGGAATAACAGAGGTTATACTCTTGTAGAAGTAATGGTTACACTTACGTTGTTGACCATATTTATTGCATGTGTTGTGGCGATAGTAAGTCCGGTGTTGAGAATATACAACAGGACTGT
>JAAYLF010000110.1 GCA_012522035.1 Clostridiaceae bacterium | reverse complement strand
TACAATGGACCGTACAACTGCAATGTCTTTTAAAATCGTTCTTATCTCGTCTATTGCTTTTCTTACCTTATCAGGATATGGATTCTGAGAATCCACCACATATTTCTCATAAAACTCTTCCCTGGTATAGACGGTCTCTGCTCCACCTTCAGGTGGATTTTCAATATATTTTTTTCTGAGTTCCTCTGTATGATTGTTCATAATAGAACCTCCGAACCTCCGTTTTTGTGTATTGTAACACATGTGGAGGATGTCCTTCAAAGGCACCGTTAAGATGTAAAGCTTCCTTTAGAAGGTTTGCCATTTTTTCATTCTTTGCCTCACCATCAAAAGGACCTTTGTATTCCTTCCAATTGTTGTAATACCAAAGGGTGTATCCAAAAATCAAAGGAACCTTGTCCACCGTTCCACTTTCATAAGTAATAACGATATCACCCATTCGATCACCAACAAGCCTTATTTCACTGTAGCTGGCAGTACCCCAGATATCCGTTCCGCTGTCAATGGAGTGATAGCCACCTACAGCATACAAATAATCAATGTTTCCTTCGTCTCCTTGTGCAACATATGGCAGACTTACCCACTTGCTTTCCGACGAATCGGCATTGGTAATTAGAATTCCCAAACCAAATACCAACAAGCACGCAAATAACAGCACAACCTTCCTTCTACACATGTTTTCCTCCCGATTCTATACGCCAAATATATTATTTTACCTTAATATACAGTTGATTGCATGTAATTACATATACAATTCAGACATGTTTTTCACATTCTGTTAACATATATGGCAAAAAAAACAGAGGTGCATCCACTGCACCCTAACTGCCTTTTCATTCAAGCTTGAACCCTTTTGGCAGCAGCTCTTTTAATTTGTACACTTCATAGTTTTCCTCGTCTTTTGCAACTATGATTTCAAACTCATTCTCATCACAAAACTCCTGCATTACCTGCCTGCACACACCACAAGGATAACAAAACTCATTGTCCCCACCTACTACAACAATCCTTTTGAAGTAATAAACACCTTCTGACACAGCTTTGAAAAAAGCAGTTCTTTCAGCACAGTTTGTAGGTGTGTATGCTGCATTTTCAATATTACACCCCGTATAAACCACATCACTTTCTGTTTCCAGGGCTGCTCCCACCTTGAAATTCGAATAAGGTGAATAAGCTTTTTCCTTTGCACTGAAGGCAAGTTTTATCAAATCCCGTACATCCATTGCTCAAAACTCCTTTTTCTCATAAATCCTTATGGATACAGGAATGGATACAAGGTTTGCAATAATTGCCGCAGGTATAATGTACACAAGCAGGTCGTTCGGATCAAGCGTCAATCCCTTTGATATCTTGTCGGAAAGATACATTAATCCAAAAACCACAACAGCAGTCAGTGCAAGAAAAACAAGTCTTCCCTTTTCAACTCCAAACTTGTACATAAACGGCAGATGCACAGCCAGGTAAAAAAGAGCTATACTCACAAGCACACCCATTTCATAAAAATATCCCGCCTCAATCACACTGCCTTTAATATTGGCATAGACAACATGGCCCGTTACTGTCAGTAAAGATGCAAGGAACAGACCTGCATAACCCATAATGTATTTGCTAAGTACAATACTTTTCTTTGTATATGGAAGCATTGCTGCATATCTGTCCCATTTTGCCCTTTCATCATATCCCAGAATCGATACAGGCAGCATTACGGCATACAATACGACAAATGGAGCCATTGACGTTCCAGGAAGAATGGCCATGAGCAAAAGTATCAACAGAAAGAATCTGACTTGTTTAATCAAAGTATAAAAATCTTTTAAAAGCAACCCTTTCACTTGTAATTCTCCTCTCTGTATTTGTGCATAAATACAAATATGTCCTCAATCGTAGGTTTTTCAACTTTCACAGTTTTGGGGGTTTTCTGCCTGAACACAAGAGCATCAATCCCATATGGGGTTTCCCTTTTACTTACAATCGCATTCTTTGGAACAAGCTCAAACTCGCTTTTCGTTGCATGCACAACCCCATATTTGTACAAAATCGCATCCTTTTCCTCACATAAAACCAGTTTGCCCTTGTGAAGAAAAGCCACATAGTCACAAATCTTCTCCAAATCACCAGTTATGTGGGATGATATTAAAATGCTGTTTTCTTCATCCCTAGTAAACTCGTTCAGAATATCGAGTATCTCATCTCTTACGATAGGATCAAGTCCGCTGGTTGGCTCGTCAAGTATCAAGAGCTTGCTTTTGTGAGACAAGGCCACGCTGATTGACAGCTTCATCTTCATGCCTCTTGAATAATCCTTGAAAGCCTTGTCAAGAGGCAGTGAAAATCTATCCATGTAGCCAAAAAACCTGTCCTCATCCCAGTTTTTGTAGGTATGCTTCATAATATTGTTAACCTGTTTGGCATTCAATACTTCCGGAAACAACGCTTCATCAAGTACAACACCAATCTCTTCCTTGACATTTACAAAGCTTTTGCTTGTATTATCACACCCTAAAACCTTAACAATTCCCGAGTCCCTTTTAATTGAATTCATGATGAGTTTCATGGTGGTACTCTTTCCTGCACCGTTGTCTCCAACAAGACCCATGATGTAGCCTTTTGGCAGCTGGAAAGATACATTGTCCAATTTAAAACCCGGATACTTCTTTACCAAATTTCCAACCTCAATAGCATTCATTCCTTCTCCACCTCGTACATAATATTAAACATTTCAATTATCTCCTCCTGAGACAAATCTATTACGGAGCCAAGCTCAATTATCTTTTTCATATACTCCTCTATCTCCTTCAAATGCGCTTCACGTATAAGATCCATGTTTCTTTTCGACACAAAGCATCCTTTGCCAAGCACGGTGTAGATGAAGCCGTCTTTTTCAAGCTCATCATACGCCCGCTTTGTGGTAATCACACTAATGCGCAAATCCTTGGCCAGAGAACGGATGGACGGCAAAGCCTCCCCTTCAAGAAGTATACCCTGCATTATCTGTGCCTTTATCTGGTTGTATATCTGCTCATATATGGGCATTTCACTTGTATTGCTAATTGATATGTGCATTGCTTTCATCCTTAACTGTATATACCGTATATATACAGTATTATCAGTATATACATCTATGAAAAACATGTCAAGCATAAAGTTCAACTTTTTTGAATAAAAGACATATAAATAGAACAGGCAAGGTTGTGGGGGATAAAAATGAAGAAATCAAAATATTTTCAGACAAAGCCCGACCATCCAATTATCAAGGTCTGCAAGCCAAACTCATATTACGCAAGCCTATTGCGCGACAGCTTTGCAGGCAGAGACAGTGAGATGACAAAGATATGCCAGTACCTGTACCACCATTTTCTCATATCCGATATAAACAAGGAGATAGCCGGCATATTGTACAATATTGCAAAAGTGGAAATGAAGCATATGGAAATTCTTGCCCAACTCATACTGCAGCTGGATGGGGATCCACTTTTCAAAGGCGGAGAGGATAGCAAATCCTATTGGAATGGCGGTTGTGTCTACTACGGCATAAATATTTACGACATGTTGAGAAAGGATCTAGCCAGCGAATACAAGGCGCTGAAAAACTACGAAGAGCATCTTCTTATCATCCAGGATGAATGTATAAAAGATGTGTTGAAAAGAATCATGGAAGATGAAAACATACATATAGAACTGCTTAACTCAATTATCAAAGACTACTTCAGATAAGCAATCTTGACACAAGACTGTATCCAATGTAGATTAATAACAGTATAACGAAAAGACGGTGCGTCATGACCAATTACGATACATTTCTGGGCAAATACGAAGAACTGAATGAAGAAGAGTTATTCTACAAACAATACCATGTAGCCAAACAAGACCAGTACATTCTGAAAGAATACCTTCTCAATGTGGACAGAAAGGAAATGGACAAGCACGGGTACTGGATTCCCGAGCTTGACTTCAAATCCTCGGATTACCTCAATGAGCAAATTATTGACAAGAAAGAGGACAATATAAGAGTATTGAAGCACAACCGCTACACCCCCCATGTTCGTCCACAAGCATGCCTTCTTTGAAATGGTATACGTCTACAAAGGCTTGTGTGAAAACATAGTCGGAAACAAAAACCTGGAAATGAAAGAAGGAGACGTATGCATAATCGCACCCGATGTCGACCACAAGTTATCCGTATTCAATGACAACTGCATTGCTTTCAATATAATTATACGAAAGAGTACATTCACATCCACTTTCATGGATCTTTTCAATGATGATGCACTGCTTTCCCTCTTCTTCAACAGAATATTGTGCTCAAAAAATGCAAACAGCTACATCATGTTTTCAATAAAAAACAACAGGTATCTTACCTGCCTTTTAAACATGCTGATTGTGGAAGGAATGAAAAAGGACAAGAATTACAAAATTGTCACGGAAAATCTTTTAAGAAGTGCATTCTGCCTTATGCTCAGAAAAAACAGCGAAACCATCCTTTCAAACACAACACAGGTTTACACACCCATTGTGGTAGACATGATTAACTACATACAGGAAAACTACAGAACAGTATCCTTGAAGGAACTTGCCAATACTTTCAATTACTCACCGGATTATGTGGGAAAACTGATAAAGAATCATACAGGAGTTTCATTCATACAAATCCTGCAGGATGTAAGGTTCAAAAAAGCCTGCAATCTTCTGGTTTCGACAAACCTGAGAGTAATAGACATATGCTGTCATGTAGGGTATGAATCCGTGGAATTTTTCACACGCAGGTTCAAGGAGCTATACGGTAAAACCCCCGCAGAGTACAGGAATCAATCTATTTCTGCTTCCTTTTCCTCCTGAAATAGTCCTCAGGATAACCATAAACGAAATTGCCTTCGTCAAAGAGCATGTTTTCCTTGTTTATCTTAATCTGTACCTTCATGAGCAGTTTCTGAATATTGGACCTTTCATGTTCATTAACTTCAAACTCTGCACCATACTCATACAAATCATGATCCTCAAGCTTCCGCATCCAGACAACATAAGCCAAGGCGGTAATCGTTTCTTCCATGATTTCACTTGAGAACATGTAAATGATGTCCTTTCCCACAGGCAAATTCAAATCAGATACAAAACACATGCCGCCCGGTCCCATATTTCTCACTAGAACATGGGTTTTACCAGCTGCAACCTCTCTACCTTTGACATAAACAGGTGTCATCTCCGTTTCAAGCAGATATGGAAACTTGACTCTAAAAAACTTTCTACTTATTTCATACGGAGCAAACACCGTCTTTCTTATGTAGCGGTGGTACCCTCTATCCTCTTCTTTATTGTTGTCCTCTTTGTCAAAGGCCATACCCATCACCCTTATTCTCAGACATCTTCTAATTCAATATTACATAACAATGGAAATATTGTCAATCATGTGATGCTGCGGGCTATTTCTTATTTCGCATAGTTGTAATAACCGCAGGATTTTTTAAAATGACTGCAGCCATAACAAGTGATGCAAGAATCATTGTTGCAATTCTGATAAGAGGATTCTTTTCATAAACATACGTGGCATACTGGTATTTGAATATGCCATTTGGAGCAACATCTCCATTTATGTAAAAGTCCATTATATCTCCGTCAACTTGCATCTAGTCAGACCATTTGAAGTTGAATACGAACTTGTCGCCCTTAATACCCAGCATGGATTTGGGAACCTTTAATTGAAGTCTTTTACCCTTCAAAGAATACTCAACAAGTCCGACTTCTTCCCAGTTCCAACCACCTGTGGATTTTTCCAGCACTGCCTTTCCATTTGAAGGTTTCTGCCTGTTTACAACATAATGAAAACTCTCCCAATTGGCATCCTGACGCGCGCCGATTTCAATGAACAGACGCATCCAGGCCTTGTCACCTTCTCCAACTATGTTCTCAGCACATTCCACCATGAAGTACACAAACTCATCATCTCTTGCCACCTTGGCTGAAACAAAATCATTTCTGCCTGTCCTGTTTTCATATCTGATGGGTTTGTTCGTCTTTTTATCCACATAACCATTAAAATCCCTGTCAAATGTATTTCCCTTGTATGCAAAGAAATTTGGATAGACATCCTTCCACATATCCTCATCGGAATATATGTCAATTGTTTTTTTACCGGATGCTTTTGGAACAGGCTTTGTACCCTTGAACCTTCTAATATTACTAACCATCTGGTAATAGTAGTGGTCTTTCAAATCTCCTTTGGAAGGTTCTATATCCCTGGAATATTCGTCACTGAACTGGTCGGGAAAAGCATTCTTTACTCCTCCCCATTCCTCAAATCTACCTGCAACCCATTCATTCCACCCAGTAATAAATATCATCTCCGGATCTATTTCAATGGCATAATCCCACTGTTCCTGAAAATTGACACCGTAGAGCTTTGCATTCTCTCGCGTATCATACTTCCCTTCCTTGACGGAGTAATGCCTGCCGTAGACATTCTCGCCATTCATGGCGGTAAGTCCTCTTTTTGCATTCCAGTTCTGGGCAACAGATACGGTGACCTGTTCAGGCGTTCCATCCGGATTTCTTGCAATTAACTGAGGATATATCGAAATCCAGTTCCAGATTATGTAGTTGTTCTTAATCTCCGGTCGAATCGCTCCGTAAATCAAAGGATTTCCGTTTTCGTCCCTTACCTGCACATTGTCCCACGTATGGCTGTGGTTTGGCGGTCTGAAAGTGAAAAACTCCATAATCTCTGTATCAATCGGATCGGATTCTGGATTCAACCACCCAGGATAGCACATAATCAAAGGCTTCCCCTTCCAGTAGAACCATAAATCCTTGTATCTTCCTTGAGAATAGATCTCCCTGTACAGTTCTCTTAGCTGTATTGCCACAAAATCATAGTCGAATATGGGAAGGATAAAGGAAATCTGTGGAGTCTTGACTCCATCCAATCTCGCTTTTGCAAAGACTTCAAGAAGAACCAGGACCTCTTCCACAAAGGTAAACTCGTTGTTTGTATTGTCAAAAAAGATGGCATCCACACCTGCATTGGCCAGCATCTCTGCTTGTTTTCTTAATACCCATCTGTCATCCGTCCTGTAATATCCGTAAATCGGCTCGTTCCAAAAGAAAACTCCTCCTGTTCCCCAATGCTCACTGTCCCAGTCATGAACAATTTCAGGATGTTCCTTCAGTATTTCCGTAATATTTCTCATTCCCTTGGCATGGTTGTGGGTATGCCAGGTATGGAAAAACAATCCCACATATTTGTCTTTTCGCAACTTGCCTGAAATTTGCGTTGACGGTACTTCCCTTCCCAAGCCATCCGTCGCCACCCATGTATCAAACCCGTCGAACAACTCAATGGAATTGTCTGACAATTTGTCAAGACCTTTTGTGTTTATACGCATCATAAGACTTCCGAAGCGCTCGCTAAAATTCTCATACAGCCTTACGTTTTCCTTCTCTGGATACAATATATTCACATCAAGAAAGCCATCGCCACCCGTCTTCTCCATCACAAACAGATACTCACCCTTTTTAGGCATGACGGATGACAGATCCCATGTATAATAGGTGTTCCTGGGGAAAAACTCGTCCCTTTTCTCATAATGTACAGGCTCGCCATTTATGGTCCTTGCAATATTTCCATCCCATTTGTACAGCTTGAACTCAACAATGCAGTTTCGGTTAACAGATGCATTGGCTATAAATATATCTATTTTCGAAAAACCTGAAGTTGCATTGAATTGAACGCACAACCCATCAAGCCTGTTTTGGACCACCTTTTCAGGCTCCATGAACAAATCCATATCCTCTCCAACTTCCTCAGCATTGAATCCGATAATTGCAAATATCGCTCCAAAAAGAAAAACAGCAAAAGCAATACAATTCTTTTTCATGACTCTTTATCCCGTTTGCTTCTTACAAAGAAAATCCCCACCATCACAACCACTATTACCGCCAGAATAATGAAAAGAATATACAGGTCGTTTCCTTTTGAATCCTTTTCCTTTCCGGCATTCTCAGTAGGCTGCGGCACAGGAGTTCTGGTATCAAGTCTTGAATAGGCGTCCGCGTCCTCCCTGGTTTTGAAGAAACCTATGTAATTATACGCCAGTGTATCCTAGTCGCTGATTGAACCACTCCTGTAAGTACTAATTCTAAGTTATGTTATAACACCTGCATACTCCCAGGCAGGCACGCCATTCATGTCAAGGGTGATCTCTTGCCACTCATTTTTCGCAGTAATACTATACAAATATGCATTACCGTCATCATATGCAGGAACATTGGTGCTGATCCAGTGGAAGGAAGAAGTGCTGGCAGTATCAGAATTTGCCTTGTACATGACTTTTATGTACTTGTACTTGCTTGTATCTATATGATACTTCTCTGGCATGTCAGCTCCTGTATTCGTACCTGGCTGGGCTGCCACTATATACGGATCCATTACCCCGGTCTGGGTGTGGGCAGTGAAGACACAGGCCCTTTCATTCTTGTCATATGAAAAGGAAACCCTGGCAAGATTATATTTCCCAAGAAAACTCAGGCCGTCATCCCAATATATGTTCCAGTTGTCTCCTTGTTCTGGATCGGTTGCAACAATCTCATAGTTGGGCTCAATAGAAAAATCAAAAATTATTGCATCCGATGCCATAACATTAAATGAACCGAAAAAAGAACACAAAACAACAAAAAGCATGGATAAAAGTATAATTCGCTTCATGAAACCTACCCCTCAATCTCAACATGGAAATCTATAAAAAGATTGGCAATATCCTTCATCGTCTCCTCGCCAGGTTCTTTCAAACCAGACAAGGAATAATCCTCACACAAAGCAAAATACTTGGAAATTCCCAGATTGTGATATGGAAGCAGGGAAACCTTGCCAACACCAGCCATGCCAAGCATGTCTGCAACTTCCTTCATGACATCGACCCTGTCATTAATTTCCGGTATGATGGGTATCCTTGCCACCACATCGCATCCCGACTGTACAAGCTTGTTTAAATTGCTGCATACAAGCTCATAATCTCCCTTAATCAAATCATACACTTCACTGCTGCCTTTTATGTCGAAATAAAAGGTGTTGGTATGGGGAATCACCTTCTCAAAAAGAGAATACGGCACATTGCCAGCCGTATCAATAATCACATGAATATTGTTTTTACTTAACTTTTCTGCCAAAGCAGTTACAAAAGAGGCC
>JAAYLF010000109.1 GCA_012522035.1 Clostridiaceae bacterium | reverse complement strand
TTTTGTTGTCCCAACCCATTCGCTGTCGTTTGGCATAAGGATTTCAAGATTCCTCTTTACTATCATGGGTGCGCTGGCGGGTTTTTACGGAATATCCTTATCAATCTTTGCATTCGGAGCATACCATGCATCATTAAAATCCTTTGGTGTTCCCATATTCAGCCCTGTAGCACCAAAAACCAAATCAGGCTATAGTGAGGTAATAAGAGGACCAATTGAATCAAGCAGGGAAAGACCTGATTATTTGAACCCGCAGAATCTAATAAAGCTTAAAACCAAAAAAAGAGGATGGGATGCAACAGAGAAAGGGGATGGTAACTCTTGATAAAAGAAGGCAATTTTGGACCATCTGAAGCAATAATTCTGATTACTACAACCATAGTAATAAAAGTGTTTTTTTCCAGTCCTGTTAGTTTGTTTATCAAAGTGGGGACTGCAGGATGGTATGCAACCATCATATCAGGACTAACTGCAATGCTGGGTTTTACTTTCATATACAGACTACTAAAGAGGTTTCCCGGCATGGACCTGGTTGACATATACAAAGAGAGTTTCGGCAAAGTGTTAGGAGCAGTTGTTACATTTCTGTTCGCTTTGTATCTGTTCTTCGTTGCTGAGAGCAATTTGTGCGAGTTTTATCAGACTATGAGAGTGTATGTTTTCCCCCTCAGTCCAAACTGGTATATTTCCGGGCTTTTTGTAATTGCGCTGTTCATTATCAGTTATCTGGGACTTGAGAGCCTTGCAAGGGTATCCAAGCTGTTGATTGTGTTTTTGATACCGGGCTTGCTGGTAATTCTTATCCTGGCCTGGAGTAATTACAACATCAACAACATGTTTCCCATCTTTGGCTATGGGCTGGATAAAACCATATTGCACGGAGTAATAAGAAGCTCAGCCTATGGAGAAGTGATACTTCTTGCTGTATATGCAAGCAATCTTCAGGGTACCAGATTTATCAAACATGAAGGATACTATAGCTTGCTGATATCAACTATTGTAATATCTCTGATACTTTTCACTTTTACAATGTGTTATCCGTATTACAGGTTGCAGGAGATGGTTGCTCCGATGTACAACCTTACCACGCTAATACAGTTCGGCAGATTTTTTACAAGAGTTGAATCAATTTTTCTGTTTATCTGGATAGTAGGGTCTTTGATAGGTATATCGCTAATATTTTACTCTTCCATCTGGCTGTACTGCAAAATATTCAACATAAATGATAAAAGACCCATAATTCTGGCAGGCTGTGTCATCCTGTTCCTTATATCACTCCTGCAGAAGGACATCATATCCGTTATAACAGGAAATGTAAGCTTAATTAGATACTATGGTTTCATACCATATTTCATCATTCCGCTGCTTGCATTGATAGTTGCGGCAATCAGACGGAAAAAGGGGGATAGCAATGAAACGGAATCCGAAGCAAAGGCTCAAACATAGTCTAATTATCTCAGCTATTGCATTAATGCTATTAATTGCTCTGACCTCATGTTTTGACGCAAATGAAATCGACGACATGATATATATTGTCTGTGTTGGAGTGGACAGAGGTGTTGCTGACAAGTGGAGAATAACACTTCAATATGAAAACTTGAAGGGAAGTTCTCCTCAGTCTCAAAGTGGTTCCAGCAGCTCCTCGGGTGATGACCAGAATCAGCAAGGGAAAGAAGAAGATTCTCTAAAAGAACAAGTTGAAGATCAGGGGAACATATCCTATGTGACAATAGATGCTCCATCCTTCTTTGCGGGGATAGACATGCTAAACACAAGCATTTCAAGGAAGATAAGTTTTATGCATCTGCAGTTCATAGTGTTCTCGCAAGAGCTGGCCAAAAGCGAAGAGTTGTCTACTTTTTTGGCACCGATTATGAGATTTAGGGAAATACGCGAGACTGTTCATATCTATATAACCAAAAACAAAGCTATGGATATTATAAAAGCTAACACACCTATCATAGGTACAGCACTGGCAAAAGACCATTTGATATGGACAAGAGAAAGCGAAAGTACAGGGTTTTTTCCCCATTCAATTCTTAACAATTTCTATAACAGCCTGAAATCAAACAGAAGATTTCCAATTACGGCAATAATATCACTTAATGAAATGAAAAACTTCATTGAAGAAGGTAAACCATACAAAGGAGAACTGAAATCAGGAGGAGAATATCTGTCAGGTAAGCTGCCGAGATTGGGACTCAACCAGCTTGAGATATGGGGTGTTGCTCTTTTTGATGGCGACATAATGGTTGGAGAGCTAAACGGAAAGGAAACTCGGGTTTTGCTGATACTAAGAGGCGAGTTTGAAAGAGCGTTTGTTAATATTGAGGATCCTGCAAACCCGGACTATGCCATCCCTCTTGATGTAACCGTCAGAGAACAACCAAAGATAAAAGTTAATATAAAAAATGGAAAACCGGTAATAACTGTTGATATAAAGCTGGATGCAGATATTCTGGCGATACAGAGTCATGTGTACTACGAGAATACTGTTAATAAAAAGGTTCTAGAAGAAGCATGCGCAAACAGGATGTTGGATGAGGTTGAAAAGTTGATTGTTAAGTGCAGAGACCTGGGAGTAGATCCCTTCAAATTTGGAGAATATGCCTCAAGGCAGTTTTTAA
Organism: Clostridiaceae bacterium; assembly: GCA_012522035.1. GTDB lineage: Bacteria > Bacillota > Clostridia > UBA1212 > DUPL01 > DUPL01. The sequence continues at coordinate 19,385 of JAAYLF010000109.1, read as the reverse complement.
CCATACAGGAGCTTGAGGAGTATAACTGGAATGAAAAATTCAAAGATGCAACCTTTATTGTCAACTTGTCCGTAATTGTCCGCAGAACCGGAACCATGATGAAGAGCAGCAAGATAATCAGTCCCGAGGGACAACCAAAAGAGGTGGAGTGATATGAAATATATTTTTATCCTACTGTTGTTTCTCTTGCACTACCACCTTGTAACTTTTGCTATTCATAACTGGAAAAACAAAAACAAAATGGCTGCACTCGGTACATTTATTATCAACATAGCCATAATTGTTGTACAAGTCTTTTTGTATATGGCTGATATTTAATTAATTGTACCGAGCAAACAGCACCAAAACACAATGATAAAGCATCTCCGTACACCTTTCTTACGGAGATGCTTTGATTGTCAGCTCGCACTATCTGCAGAAGTATGCAAATTCTTCACGGGTACCGTTAAAAACATTCAAATCAATAAACCTCTCCACCCCGTCGTATCCATTCAGTCGTCCGCGGTCGGAATACTGCCAAAACGTCCATTCCCTGTCATCGGACAAGATTGGGCGGGAGTATACGTTCCTTATCCATAAAGGATTGTCTTGAAAATAGTTTTCTATGTAAAGGCGGTATACAGTCTGTGTTGTATAAATAACCACCTTTTTGCCGTAATGCGCTTCAATGGCATTGATAAACCTCTCGAGTTCCAATCTGACCGTAGCAGCATCGGGTGGATTCTTTGAAAATGCCCCATATAACTCAACATCCACTGCAGGAGGCAATGTGCCTTGTGCTTTTGGCACAGTCTTTATGAAATTTTCTGCCTGTGTAAGCCCGCTGCTTTCCAAGCTGAAAAAATGATACGCTCCAATGACGATGTCTGCCTGACTTGCTTTCTCCCAGTTTTTTGCAAAGTTTTTATCCACATGGGAGCTTCCTTCCGTTGCCTTAATAAACGCAAAATCAATGCCCTGACCGGCCAGGGTGTCCCAATCTATATCGCCCTGATAATGAGAAACATCCACTCCTCTTACCGGATACTTTTTCTTGCTTGGATTGTTTAGTTGAAGTATGCCGATTAAGTACAAATAACCAAAAGTAGAAAAGAGAATTAGCAAAACTAGAAAAACGAGAAGTCTTTTGACAGTTTTCTTTCTTATGAGCGCTATCCTCATGATGTGCCTCCATAATGGTTGTCTATATAATATAGGTATTCATAACCGCCGCTGTTATGAATACCTATATGGGGGTTTTGGTCAATTTAATAGCTCATTAATATGTTTTTCCAAAGTGTTTTTATTTATAGGTCCTGCGTATCCTGTATAGAAAAAACCTTCGGAGTCAACAAAAACCGTTGTTGGAAGATACTGAATCCCATATACATAGGAGGCACTAAAATCCAAATCAAAATATATTGGGAATTTGAAACCTTCCTTCTCAACAAAGTCTTCTGCTGCTTTTTTTGTCTCGCGGACTCCATCGGTCTGGTTTACCATAAGGAAATGCACATCATCCTTGTATTTCAGGTAGGCTTCATTAAAATCAGCCATTTCATCAACGCAGTATGGACACCATGTTGTCCAAAAGTTGATAATAACCGGTTTGCCAATAAATTCAGAAAAATCTACTTTTTCTCCTTTTTCATCATACACATAAAAATCAGGAGCCTTAATTCTTTCCTCTTCATCCTCGTTGTCCTTGGCACCCGACGGATCCGGGCTTGCCTGCTGGTTGGTATTTTCCAATGAAAATGGTTTTGGACCAAACCGCTCTGAGAGAAAGCCATACGCAAAATATGCACTGGTCATGAATACACCGAATATGACTATTCCTAATATCGTTTTAAACACAGTTTTCTTGCCTGAACCCATAAAATCCACCCCATAATAACAAGATACAGTATTATACCACCAATATAAAAAAAACAAAGTGACAAAATCACAAAGTCGCATTTTGTACCGAGCAAAAACATTCACTCATCAGTTTCATCATTAATATCATATATCAAAGGCGTATAGGAGGCTGATAGTATTGACCTTAACCCCATTTGTAGATCCACTGCCAACCCCAAGAGTACTGCAACCAGTAAAAAGAGAATGCGGGATAACGTATTACGAGGTTGCTATGAAACCCACAACGCATCAGTTTCACTCTGAGCTCCCACCAACACCAGCGTGGGGATATGAAGGTGAAATTCCTGGTCCAACAATAGAAGCAAGAAGAGGAGAAACTGTAAGAGTAAACTGGATTAACAATCTGCCAGACAAACATTTTCTTCCCATTGACCATACGCTGCATGGCTGTCATGATGGCATGCCTGAAGTCAGAACAGTGGTGCATCTTCACGGTGCAGAAGTAGAAGCGGACAGCGATGGATATCCTGAAGCCTGGTATACAAACAACTGTGAACAGATAGGTCCGTGCTTCAAACAGACAACGTATACATATCCAAACCATCAAAGAGCAGCCACTTTGTGGTATCATGATCATGCGGTTGGGATAACCAGATTAAATGTATATGCCGGTCTTGCAGGGCTGTATGTCATACGCGACGAACAGGAAGAGGCGTTAGGTCTGCCTTCGGGCACATATGAAGTTCCCTTGGTTATACAGGACAGATCCTTCAACGAGGACGGGACCAAGTTTTATCCGTCAAGTCCCCTTGAAGATCCTCCTCCTGATTTTCCAAACCCATCTGTCGTCCCAGGGTTTGCAGGAGACTTTATAACGGTAAATGGAAAGGTATGGCCTCATCTGGAAGTGGAACAGAGGAAATACAGATTCAGAATTCTGAATGCATCCAACCAGAGATTTTACAGGCTGCATCTTGATGAAAACATTCCATTTGTTCAAATAGGTTCTGATGGTGGTCTCTTGCAGAAACCAGTTAGACTTGACGAGATAGTTATAGGGCCTGCAGAAAGAGCCGATGTTATCTTGGATTTCTCTCGTGTTGAATCTGGAAAAAGAATTGTACTGAGGAACACCGCCAGAACGCCTTTTGATTTTGGTGCTCCTCCGGATCCTGCCACAACAGGCCTGGTAATGGAGTTCAGAGTGGTGAGAAGGAACAGTGATGACAATTCCATAATCCCTTCTTTCCTAAGCTATATTGAAAAGTATAAAGAGTGTGATGCAAAGGTAGTCAGGGATATTTCGCTTGATGCATCCTTTGACAAATATGGACGTCTTAAATTTCTGCTCAGTGAAAAAGGCTTTATCGACAGGATAACGGCAACACCTGTCCTTGATGAAGTGGAAGTTTGGAGAATATTCAACGCAGGGCCTGCATATCACCCCCTTCATATACACCTTGTTCAGTTCCAGCTGCTTGACCGCATACCTTTTGATGTGGAAGCATACAACAGAAATGGACAGATAAGATTTACAGGTCCCCCCGTACCTCCTGAGCCTCAGGAAGCAGGCTGGAAGGACACAATTGCATCTCCTCCTGGCTTCATAACAAGATTGATTATGAAATTTGCCCCGTACACCGGCAGATACGTATACCACTGCCACATACTGGAGCATGAAGACTATGACATGATGAGACCCTTGGATGTTTTGCCTTCCGATAAGTGTAAAAGAAAATGCTAAGAAAGAATTGCATTCCATAAATTGTACCGATACCTCCAATCCAGCCCTTGCGTAACGCAGGGGCTGAGTTCTTGCTGCGAAAAGGGTGTTGTGCTATACTCACTTATTGAACTAAATATACTTTATCAAGTATGCTTGGAGGATGCATTTAATGGACTACTTTAAGGCACTTTCTTTTTGCGATAGTTTTGCAGCAAACAAAAGCAGCATGAGTCTGGACAATATGAAAACACTGCTTGGCTTGCTTGGCAATCCGCATGAGAAAGTAAAATATATTCACGTTGCAGGTACAAACGGCAAAGGATCCGTTGTAAGTTTCATAGCTGAAATACTCAAAACATCAGGATTTAAAGTTGGAAAATTTGTTTCACCACATCTTGTGAGAATCAATGAGCGTTTTTCTATCAACGGAGAAGATATCGATGACAATGAGTTTGCAGCATGTGCAGAAGAGATAAATAATGTAATAACCGGACATGAAGAGCTGAAAAAAAGCCTGACCATGTTTGAGATAATGACATGCATGGCTTTTCTTTACTTCAATAGAAATGACTGCGACATGGCGGTTTTGGAAACCGGTCTTGGCGGAAGGCTTGATGCCACGAATGTGATTCAAAATCCTTTATTGACGGTAATCACAATGATAGGTTTCGACCATACAAAAGTACTTGGAGATACGATTGAAAAGATAGCTTATGAGAAAGCATGCATTATAAAAAAAGGGAACATGTGCGTTATTGCTCCGCAAAAATATGAAGGAGCATTGAGCGTGCTGGAGAAATACGCTGAAAAACAGCAAGTTGAGGTAGCAAATGTAGACAAAAGCTCGATTGTCATAAAAGAAAGAAACATATACTACCAGACCTTTGATTACAAGAGTTATAAGGACTTGAAGATTACCCTTCTTGGCAACCATCAAACAGAAAATGCGGCAACTGCAGTCGAAGCCATATCCGCCTTATGCAAACTGGGTTACGATATACCTGTCGAAGCAATATATAATGGACTGGAGAGGGCAAAATGGCCTTGCAGACTTGAAGTAGTGAACAATGAGCCATTGACGATAATTGATGGTGCACACAATGTGGACGGAGTAATTGCATTGTCGGATTTTCTAAGAAGCACCTTCAAGGGCAAGAAAATAACATATGTTTTTGGAGTAATGAAGGACAAGAATTACAAAGCCATGATACAAGAGATCAAGGATACTGCAAAAGAAATATACTTGATAGAGATGCAGTACTACAGAGCAGAAAATATAGATATTCTGAAATCAGGTCTGGATGAATATGGGATACCAAGCAAGACCTTTGAAACCCTTGGAAAAGCAATAGATTACTCATACAACAGCTCATCAAGGGACGATGTTGTTTGCATTTTTGGTTCACTCTACCTTGTAGGAGATGCAAAAAAACATATTCTTGCCATTAAGAAGGAAATGTAAGTCTTGATTTGTAATTTTCAATATATTAGAATAAATATCATGCTTAGTTTTCGAGCCTGCATTATCTCGAAAACATGTAAGAAAGACAAAAACAATTAACAAGGAGATGAGCTATAATGAAGAAAGGAAAATTCGGTATCAATTTGACAGCAGTTGCCGTATTGTGTCTGGCATTTGCGGCTTTAGGTCAACCAGTTGCAGTTTTGCTTGTTTGCGCATATGCAATTTTCGCAGAGAAGAACACATGGCTAACCAGGTACACTGTTACAACAATCGTGTTGGTGGTTGTCAAATATCTTGTAAATGCATTGATTTCAGGCTTCTTTGGAGGTTTGGAAGGCTTGTTTGTGATAGCGAAAGCTGCACGTTTGGCATCTCTAATGGGAACTTTTGCAAACATTTTAAACGGTATTGTAACACTTGTATTCCTCGTTGTTTACATTATACTGGCGGTAAATGCAATTGGCGGTAAAGACCTGAAGATTTCATTCCTCGACAAGATTGTACCAAAGGAAGAGGAAACAGAGAATCAAAACTAATTATCGAACATAAAGAATAGCTGCAAAAACCAAAACCCCTAGGTTGTTGACCCAGAGGTTTTGTTATATCTATATTCCATTTTTAATCTGCTTTTCAACTATGCGGTCTACACAGTATTTCTTTCTCAGAGCAGGCTTCTCGATCTTTCCTGTTGGGTTCCTGGGTACCGCATCAAAAATGATTTTGCGCGGTCTTTTATAACGGGGAAGTTCCAGACAAAACTCATCAATTTCTTCCTCGGTACATTCGTGGCCTTCTTTAAGCTCAATTATAGCGGCAGCTATTTCGCCCAGTCTTTTATCAGGCAGGCCAATGACTGCAGCATCCTTTATGGCAGGATGACTGCGGAGAAAATCCTCAATCTGCACAGGATAGATGTTCTCGCCGCCGGAGATAATAACATCTTTCTTTCTGTCCACAAGATATATAAACCCATCTTCGTCCTGCATGGCCATGTCTCCTGTGTAGAGCCATCCGTCCTTGAGCACCTTGCTTGTTGCCTCAGGATTCTTGTAATAGCATTTCATTATGCCGGGTCCTTTTACAATGAGTTCTCCAACCTCGCCTTGCGCAACAGGTCTGCCATGCTCATCCACAATAGCGGTTTCCCAGCCATATCCTGCCTTCCCTATAGCACCCACCTTATGTATGTTCTCAACACCTAAATGCACGCAGCCGGGTCCTATGGATTCGCTAAGACCATAATTCGTATCATACTGATGATTTGGGAAGTGCTTAAGCCAATGTTTAATAAGGCTTGGAGGAACAGGTTGTGCTCCTATGTGCATAAGTCTCCACTGGCTTAGTCTGTATTCCTCAAGACAGACGTCTCCTCTGTCAATGGCATCCAGTATATCCTGTGCCCATGGTACCAGAAGCCAAACGATAGTAACTTTTTCGTCTGAAACAGCCTGCAAAATCCATTCGGGCTTGACACCCCTGAGCAGGACTGCCTTGCCGCCGGTCATGAGACTGCCAAACCAATGCATCTTTGCACCTGTATGATACAAAGGCGGGATACACAAAAACACATCATCGTGAGTCTGCATGTGGTGGTTCTGCTCTGTAACGCATGCGGAAACCAGAGCCCTGTGACTGTGCAGAATCGCTTTTGGAAAACCAGTGGTTCCGGATGAGAAGTATATGGCAGCATCGTCATCATCGTGCAGTTCAACCGCAGGAGCAGTAGATGAGCAGTATTTTACATATTTATGAAAACTGTCAGCAAATGTAGGGGTATTGTCTCCTACATAAAACATGGTTTTAACGTTTTTGAGATGGTTAAAAACCTGTTCCAGACGGCCAATAAACTCAGGACCAAAGATAAGAGCTTTTACTTCAGCCAGTTCCAAGCAGTATTGAATTTCTTCTGCGGTATATCTGTAATTCAGAGGAACTGCCAATGCACCTGTTTTAAGAATACCAAAGTAAATGGGAAGCCAATCAATGCAATTCATAAGCAGAATTGCAACCTTATCGCCTTTTTGAATGCCTCTTGTAAGAAGGAGATTGGCAAAACGGTTTGCTTTTGTGTGAAACTCCTTGCTGGACATTTCTCTGATGTACTTTTCACTGGAAGTGGTTTCAATTAAATTAAATTCCCGCCATGTAATCGCACGATCGGGTTCGTTTTCGGGATTAATCTCCACAAGACAAATTTTGTCAGGGTAAAGTTTGGCGTTTCTTTCAAGGAAATCGGTAATTAACATTCAAATCCACCTTTCTGATTATATCTAGCGGAGGAACTAAAAAAACGTCCTCCGGCTCTGCAATAATTAAATGCAATAGTCAGAGGACGGAATTATCCGTGGTACCACCTCAATTCGTTGACTTTCTTACGAAAATCAACCTCAGCGAGCAAGGATTGCTCTAGCACTGTAACGCGTGCTCGCGTTGTAGCCTACTAAGCATAAAGCTGTTCAGTACACTGCTCTTGGAATGTATTCGGACATGTTTCTCCTGCTGCCTTGCACCAACCGCCAGCTCTCTCTAAGGAAAAATCATGCCTACTTGTTTCCAGTCATCGCATTTCCCTATTATATTTTCAACAATTATACCAATAGATTAATGTGAATTCAAGCCTGTTCGATTAACAATATTTTTCCCGTCAAATATCAATACTCCAAAGCCATTGCCGGTTTTGCCGTTGCTCAGTACATGTTGTTTAAAAGCTCTTTGCAGGGATGTTTCTGTCTTCCACTCTTCTGGAGGTAGAAGCCCATTCCTTCCAAAAACTCTCCATGCCTCACTAAAGGAATCATGCGTATCGTGTGCAATAATGTCAAAATGACTAATGAACTTGAGGATATTGGAATGCTTTGGGAAAAAGTTCACATTCTCAGGAAAGAGAAGCCATGAGTGACAGACAATCACGATGGGATTGCCGCCAAGATCGTATTTGTAAAACTCATATGCCTTTTTGTAAGACTCAAATAACATCTCTTCCGTCAAAGAACCGGATGACGGAATATGGCAGTTATAGACGATGCTACCCTTTTGCACGGTGTATCCGTTCTTTGAATAATCCTCTTTGGGAAAAGGGATCCTCTCATACTGGAGCCTGCCAAGGGCAAACCTCTCAAGTGTGAAAAACTGTGGATACCAGTGGGCGACAAAAGTGCCGTTAATTCCATAAACCTCCCTGCATTCCATCAGCTTGCATTTTAGGTCATTCATGGTATCCAGATATATTTTCCTATCAATCCCTTTTTGCAGGTACTTCTTTTCAAGGACTTTTGCACAGTACATGAAGAACAGCATGGCAAGAGTGTACTCATGCGTACCTGCCTGAGGTGCGCAAGTCTTGAAGAACCCGTCAAGTTCATTTAAAGAAATGCCGCTTCCGTAAAATCTATCAACAGTTGAAAAAACGTAATCATTAAGGTCTTTATCCTTTTCAATGCACTTGTGCAGACTGAGGAAGCACTCTCCTGCATCCTCCGGGAAATTCTGCTCCTGCATAAATCTCTTTAAAAACAACTCCATAAACGATGCTCCTTTAAAACATAACTAATTGCTCCCAGTAACTATATCAAGACTTATTGGAGAATTCAATAATAAAGTTTATGCCAGGAATAAATAATTGTACCGAGCAACCAGGAGCAGCCAGCACGGAAAACAGAACACAGTACAAAAGTTTTATATCATAATACTTTATTGATTGTTTTTGGTACTTGAAGAATATATAATTGACTAAACGGTGTAATAAACCATGTTTGCGGAGGTTAAGTTCATGAACAAGTTAAGGATTGGAGTTATAGGTCTTGGCAACAGAGGCTTCTACTTAATAAAACATACGCTTTTGAAACTTGAAGATGTGGAAGTAACCGCAGTATGTGATGAATATGAGGACAGGGTAGAAAATGCAGCAGCTGAAGTCTTTGCTGCGTCAGGAAAAACACCTTTTAAAACAACAGATTATACAAAAGTTTTGATGCGAGGTGATGTGGATGCGATGGTGGTATCCACTGCATGGGAGTCTCACATTGAGATTGCAGCTTCATCCATGGAGGCAGGCAAGATTACCGCAATGGAGGTAGGTGGCGCATATTCCATAGACGACTGCTGGAACCTGGTCAGAACGTATGAAAGGACCAAAACCCCTATCATGTTCATGGAGAACTGCTGTTATGACAAGGCGGAGCTTTTGGCCACCAGCATGGCAAGGGCAGGACTGTTCGGGGAAATAGTGCACTGCCAGGGAGCCTACGCTCATGATTTGAGATATGAAATCCTTACAGGGAAGGAAAGCAGGCACTACCGCCTCAGAAACTATATACATAGAAACTGTGACAACTATCCAACTCATGATTTAGGTCCCATAGCAAAGCTGCTTAACATAAACAGAGGCAACAAGATGGTATCCCTTGTTTCAGTAGCTTCAAAAGCAGCAGGACTGAAGGAATATGTAAGAAACAACAGATCAACTCTTGACAATGCCCTTCTTGAAGTTGATTTCAGACAGGGAGACATAGTTCATACAATAATAACCTGTCAAAACGGAGAGACGATACTCCTGAAGCTCGACACCACACTGCCCAGGTTCTACGCAAGAGACTTTACTGTTAGAGGCACCAAGGGTTTTTACGAACAGAATACAAATACAGTATTTATTGAAGGTATCCACAAGGAGGAGTTTTGGCATACTCCAGATTCCTACAAAAGTTTACTTAACAATGCAGTGGAGTTTGAAGACAAATACCTCCCGTCCATCTGGAAGGAGGCAACGCAGGAAGATTTGAGTTCCGGACATGGCGGTATGGACGCTTTTGTGTTCAAAGCATTTGTAAAGGCAGCACTTAACAACGAGGAAATGCCTATTGATGTATATGACGCAGCCTCATGGATGAGCATAAGCTGCTTGTCGGAAGAGTCCATCAGATATATGGGAAGGCCGGTGAGCATACCTGACTTTACAAATGGAAAATGGATAGCAAGACCACCGAAAGATGTGGTTGAAATGAACATAAATTAGAGATTGAAAGAAAGCTTGGAGGGAAATGCATGAAGAAAGAAAGAATAAAAGCTATTGTTCTGGGATGCGGAAACAGGGGCACAGCATATTGCAAAGCTGCAGAGGATGTGGGAGATCCATATGAAATAGTGGCAGCTGTGGATTTCAGGGATGAAGCGCTCGAGTTCATGCAGAAAAGATTTGGTGTCCCAAAAGACATGTGTTTTAAAGATTATAAAGAGGTATTGAAATTTGGCAAGATTGCCGACTGTGTTATAAACACGACGATGGACAATTATCATGTGGAGACGGCTGTTGCATTTATGGAACAGGGATACGACATGCTCCTTGAGAAGCCTGTTGCCAACAACAAGGACGACCTTTTGAAGGTGGCGGAGAAAGCCAGAGAAAACGGATGCAAGCTGGTAGTATGTCATGTGCTTAGATATACTCCATTTTATAAAAAAGCAAAAGCGTTGATAGAAGAAGGAGCAATTGGAGAGGTTGTTCACATTGATGCATGTGAGTATCCAGGAGTTTTGCTCACAGACTTCTCTTTTATCAGAGGACAATGGAAAAACAAGGACGAATGCGGTTCAACATTTCTTTTGGCAAAAGCCTGCCATGACATAGACCTTGTTTGCTGGCTCAACAATTCGACAAAACCTCTTTATGTATCAAGTTTTGGTGGAAGACGATTCATAGTTCCGGAAAAGGCGCCTGAGGGTGCTGCGGATAATTGCTTTGAGTGCAAACATTCCGAAACTTGCATATACTCGGTAGGATACAACTCAGTTCGCATAAAAACAATATGGGGCATACTCCCGGAAGGCGGTGCTGAAGAAGAACTGAGAAACCTTAAAAACAACAAGGAAAAAAGCAGGTGTGCATACAAAACCAATGCAAACATTGTGGACAATCAGGCTGTGATGATTGAATTTGAAAATGGAAGCATGGCTACCTTCAGACTTCTTTCAAGCGGAATGCCTGAGGTAAGAAATTTGTTTGTGAAAGGAACAAATGGAGAGATTGAAGGGTGCCTTCAGAAAAACAAGTTGGTCCTCCGAAAATACATTGTCAAAACAGGAGAACATGAAGAGATTGAATATGATCTTACTGACGAGAATGTATTCAAAGCACATCATGGTGGAGATGAAGACCTCATAACCGACTTTAATGCGTATATGAGGAATGAAGAGTCATCCTTTTCCACACCGGTTATTGACGATACCATAGCAGGATACCTTTGTGTTTATGCTACAGACAAGGCCATGGAAAACAAGGAAATTGTAAAAATAAACATGGATTGAGACAGAATAGGGAATGAAAAGAATTATACTGATTTCAATAGGTTGTATATTTGTCGGGTTTGGAGGACTTGGGCTTGTCTTGCCCGTCCTTCCCACCACACCCTTTGTGCTGGTTGCATCGGCATGCTTTGCCGCATCAAGTCCCACCCGATACAACAAACTAATAAACAGTCCATATTTCGGTGAGTTCATTAGAAACTACAGAGAAAAATCAGGCATAAGCAAAAAGACAAGAATTACTGCCTTGGTTTTTCTGTGGACCACTCTACTTATATCCATGTTTTTTTATTGATAAATTATTGGTCCGAGTAATCATAGCAGTCATAGGGACCGCAGTAACCATACATTTGCTTGCAATCAAGGGGCAGAAAAAGTAAGATCCTTGCCTTTTATTTGCCATAAATCTCCTATATAATATGTAGTATATAACTCCTACCTGGAACAAAAGCTATTAGCGGAGGTAAATCATGCGCAGATTTCTAAGTGTTTTAACCGCAGTATTGATAGCAGCAAATATATTAGGCTTTTGTCCCGCGAATGCTGAAGACTTGTCGCACCCTTATACAATAACTGCTACCATGTACAACCAGGATGCGACAGAATACGGCATAACATTCAGGTCAATGGAGAAATATGAAAAACCTCAGGTTCAGGTTTTGAAGAAAACCGTAGGTCAAGATGTGTTTAAAGATCCTTTGGTGTTTGATGCTGTATTGGACAACCATGGTTCTCGTGAGAAGGACAACATATACAAGGCTGTCGTATCAGGTCTTGAGTATGACACTGAATATGTTTACAGGGTGGGAGATTCAAAAAGAAACATTTGGAGTGAGACATGTTCTTTTAGAACCGCTCCAAGGCAGGACATAAATGCTATGTTTACTTTTCTCTATATAACTGACAGCCAGAACGCTCCTGAGCGTTTTGGATGGGTGTTGGCAAAGGCATTTTCCATGTATCCGGAAATACGTTTCATACTTCACACAGGCGACATGGTGGAAAACGGTCTTGTGGAGGATGAATGGAAAGCAATGCTGCATGATAACAGGAAGTATACAGCCTACACATTGATTAACTCCGTATCAGGCAACTACCATGAAGACAATGGGGCTGAACTGTACAATCACTTCCACAAAAAACTTCCTGCGAACCAAAGTGTGGAAAAAGGATATTTCTACTCCTTTGACTACGGAAATGCTCATTTTGTAATGCTTGACATAACTGATGTTGATGAGAATTTTAACTTGAGCGAAAAACAGATAAGGTGGCTGGAAAAGGACCTTGAAGACACTAATAAAATATGGAAGATAGTTGGTCTTCACTGGCCGCTGTACAGCACAGGGCCGCATTCCAATTATGCCATTGACAGGTTTGAGAATTTGCGCAAACAATTGGAACCCATATTTGCCAAGTACAATGTGGAACTGGTATTGCAAGGACATGATCATGTCTACTCAAGAACAAAGAGTATTTTGGATGGCCAGGTGTATATAAACAAGATATACGTTGAAAGGAAATATGAAAACGGAAAATACCTGTCCGTGGTTAATCAAAAGGGCACTACGTATCTCACAGGCGGCTCTTCAGGGACCAAATTCTACTACTGCCAGGTGCCTGAAAGGTTTGATGGGTATTTTGAGGTTTTCAACGGTTTACCCAACTCAATGTTCACAGTGATATCTGTTAGCGAGAAGGAGCTGTTGGTAAGAGCATATATCTATGACCATGAAAATGACAAAGTCATTCTTCACGATATTTTTGGGTTTACAAACAGTTATGCCAATCTCCAAACAATGGCAAAGGTACGGGAAGAAGAAAGAACCCAGGGAACCTGCGTTGGCATCGTCATGGTGGTGTCTTTGGCCGCAATGCTAATTCCACTAAAAAAAAAAAAACTTAAAGAATAAATCAAAAAAGACAACAGGTGATAAAAATGTTGATTTCAGTGTTCCCTAGAGACGAGGAGGGCTACCAGTTTTTTTTAGAAGAACCGAAGTATTCAAGCAGGTGCCGTTTAATTGACAACAAGGTATCAAGCAGAAGCAAAATAAAAGGTTATTGTGCATCCCTGCATCATCCGGGATATTTGACTGACAAGTTAATAAAACAGCACCAGTGCATTGAAAAGGAATGCAAATATTTGTATTACATTGCACAGGAAGAGAAAAAACGAAACTTTCAGATAGAAATTGAGATTGAGGATATAAGTGAGAAAGTAGTAAGCAAGGCAAACAAAGCTATAAAGTCATACGAAGGTATAAGAATCATAAAGGCGGAATATGACATGAACAACTTTTGGAATCTGCATTACGCAGCCATTGCCAGTTATGATATAGAGAAAATAGAAGGTGTTATAAGAAAAAAGCTGAATACTAGTATAAAATTACATAACATGAACCTTGATTTTGAAACATCTTCCAGATTGGTGTTTGAGAATAAATAATTGTACCGATGAAAAGCTAATAAAAAAAGAATGCAGGTGAAAAAGATGAACCGTGAACAGTTAATACAAGAAGTCAAGGAGCAGTATCAGCTTTTGGCTTCCATGGAAAACAGGGACCATATTACCCGGTCCACAACGGAGATGCATCCGGAAGCTTACTACGAAAAACTTCTCAACCTGGTTATAGATGAAATAAACAAGGGGACTTTTGATTCGTTTTCCTCAGGCAAGGATATTGTGGAAGAAGTTGCAAACAACAAGGAAAAATATTTGTATATGTAAATCAATTTTTAAAGGTTTTTCGATAGATTAAAAATCCGAACAAGTCTGCAATTGTCCACCCGATAACAATGCTCCACCATATGCTGGTAACCCCAAATCCTACCCAGACCAAAAAGTATGACAAAAGAACCCTTGTGCCCAGGGAGACAACAGTCAGGAAAATTGAGGTATAGAAACGTCCAAGGCCTCTGTAAAAGCCATAGTGAATAAACAGATAGCCTATTAAAATATAAAAGAGACCTTCAATTCTAAGATATTCCGCCCCTTGAGCTATAACAGAGTGGTCTGAGTCAGAGAAAAACGCTACCAGATTGGGTGCAAAAATATATATCAAGGCGGAAATGGGAAGACTGAAAATTGTTGAGCAAACAATTGCCGAACGGAAGCCTTTTCGTATTCGGTCAATTTTGTTTGCTTCTTTGTTGTGTGCCACATATGTCGCAAAAGCGTTCCCAAATTCTTGGGCTGGCATGTATGCAAAGGTGTCAATTTTAACACCAATGGCAAAGGCGGCCATTGTAACAACGCCAAAGGAGTTGACAAGTCCTTGAACCAAAAAGATCCCAAAATTCATAATTGACTGCTGCAAGGAAGTTAAGAGTGAGTACTTTGCAATTCTGTTAAACAAAGCTTTTTCAAATACTAGCCACAGTTTGAGAAAATTCATCTTCTTAAGGGCATATAATGCAAGGGGAGTTCCTGAGAGAACTTGAGCTACCAAAGTGGATATGGCAGGACCTTTCACCCCTAATGGCCACACTATAACCAAAAGAAAATCAAAGGCCACATTAATGGTGGATGCGGAAATCAAGGCAATCAAAGGTGTTTTGCTGTCCCCAAAAGCACACAGCACCACCGTTGCCATGTTATATAGCGGAGCAAAAGGCATGCCCGAAATGGTAATCAGCAAATAGGTTCTGGCAAGTCCCATTAAGGTATATTGAACAAGCGCATCAAAGGATTTAAGAATACAATTGTTGCTGCCATGATTCCCATGGTCAGTGTAAAGATAAAAACAAAGGATGCGGGAATTGCAAAGGACAGTTTATCGTAATCCTTTCCTCCGTACAAATCGGAAAAATACACTCCGCTTCCCATGCATAATCCTATGATTATCGATGTCAGAAAGATTATAACTGCAGAGCAAGCGCTGACTGCAGCCAGAGCATCTTTGCCCAAAAATCTTCCTACCACAAACATGTCAGACACACTGTAAATTTGTTGAAAGAGATTTCCAATAAATATGGGAATTGAAAATCCAATAATTTTTTCGTTGGACTTCCTGTTGTCAAATCTATGGACCCCAAATTAATGTCACACCTCATAATAAAAAACTGCAACTTGTCAATCGTACCTGAAATATGATTTAGTGTCAAATAACAAGAAGAGACAATAAAAAAGTCTGGGATGCCTATTATCCCAGACTAATGGCGGAGAAGAAGAGATTCGAACTCTTGCGCCAGTTACCTGACCTAACGGTTTAGCAAACCGTCCCCTTCGACCTGCTTGGGTACTTCTCCACAAAAGGTGCTATCTGTTAGCTTTATCATTGTACCATAAATTTAAAAAACGTCAAGTCTAAAAATGACAAAAAATTTGGAAAAGTGTCAGGCAAATTATACTACAAGTCCACCGTTTACACCAATAACCTGACCTGTAATAAAGGAAGAATTATCAGAAGCAAGGAAATAGGCACATTCAGCAATCTCTGAAGCTGTTCCAATTCTACCTAATGGCGTTTCTTCTCTCAATTCGCTCAAATCAACGTCCTTGTTCATTTCTGTTGCGATAACTCCAGGAGCGATACAGTTAACTCTAATACATGAAGGTCCCAATTCTTTTGCCAGTGCTTTTGTAAAGCCAATAATAGCCGCTTTTGTTGCCGAGTAGTGGACCTCGCAGGAGGCGCCTACCTGCCCCCACATGGAAGAAATGTTTATAATGCTTCCGGAATTCATTCTTACCATGTCGGGCAGAACTTCCTGGGTACAGTTATATACACCTTTAACATTAACATCAAAAGTATGATCCCATTCCTCTTTCGTTATGTCTGAAAACATTTTAATGCTGGATATTGCAGCATTGTTTATCAATACACAAATTGGTCCAAGTTCTTTTCTGACAGCATCAACCATTTTTTTTACTTCATCTCTGTCTGAAACATCTGCCTTGTAAATATATATGTTGCTGGACATGCTCTTTAACTGCAATGCTTTTTCTTCGCTCTTGTTGTAATTGGCAGCCACAAGCCATCCCGATTCTGCAAACTTGATGGCCATTGCTCGCCCTATGCCTCTTGATGCACCTGTTATCAACACAACCTTTGACATTGAAATTCCCTTTCTTTGTTTTTTTCTATACTATACAGCTTTTTTATGCATAAAACAATAAATACTATAAACTGCCATTATGTGTTGCAGTATTTTAAAATTTTATAAAGTATGATAGAATATTGCACAGTAAAAAAACTACATAGGCAATTTAATGGGCAAGGGGAGATGGTGATGAATGTAGCTATATGTGATGACAATATTAATTACAGTAAACTAGCTGAAAACTACATAAGGGAAGTTGTAGGACCAAGACGCGCTCTCAACATAGATTTATTTCTCTCTGGACAGAAGTTGCTTGAGTCTATTATTGATAAGACCTATGATGTTGTTTTTCTTGATATTGAAATGCCTGGTATAAACGGCATAGAAGTTGCCCAAAGACTTCGTGAAAAAGACAAATCGGTCATAATAGCATTTTTAACAAACTATAGCGAATTTGCGACAAAAGGATATGAGGTAAGCGCTTTTAGGTATATTCTGAAGGAAGAGCCGGAAAGTATGATTAAAAGGCAGATACAGAGTATAGTTAATGAGTACTACAGAAAGCAGAAATGCCTTGTCGCAAACATCAAAGGTGTCAGGATAACCATAAAAATAAGTTCCATAATCTATCTCGAAGTCATGAAAAGAGTCATCTATGTACATACAGCGTCTGGCAAAACCTATCAGTTTTATTCAACCCTGAACAACATGCTGTCAAGGCTTGAGGGATTTGGATTTGTAAAAACGCATCAAAGCTATGTTGTAAACATGTCCTTCATTGAGAGTATTCATGTAAATAGTGTGGTGTTGAAAACCGGACAATCCATACCCTTGAGCAGAGTGCTGAAAAGAGATGTAGAAACTGCGTATGTAAGTTATTTGGCAAGTTTGTAATGCAGAATATATATGTAAGGTATGAAGTAAAATGTTTGGACAGTATCAAAGTCTGGTAGGGACCACAATTAATGCGTTTGTGGAAATATGCATCACCGTATTCGTGTTCTACTCCAGAATGTTTCCACTCAAAGAAAGAAAATATGCAAAGGGCCTGAAATATGCATTAGCACTTCTGGCACTTCTGGTACGTATTGCCTTTTTCTACTTCATTCCCTCATTCATACCCAACGTTATCCTTTCGTTTGCTTTGGCCTATGCATTGCTTGACCTGGTTTTCAAAGGAGACACAATAGACAAGCTCCTTACCATCGTTGCATATATATTGTACATTCTGATAGCGGAACTCATAATCCTGCAATTTCAGAATATGTTCATGGTAAACCCGCTTTATCTGAACGACATCTCCTACCAATTAATTTACATTACCACAACCAGAACGATTTTGTTTTGGCTGTGCCTGACCAATGCCAACATTATCAACAGAAGATTCAGCCGCATTCCTCTTTACTACTGGGCGATAATTATAACCGTTCCATTGGCAAGCGTGATCATGCTCAACACAGTGTACTGGTCTATTATTTACTCCATGGACAAGTATGCACTGTATTTGGGCATCTCCATAATTTGTCTTCTGTACATGAACTTCAGCATATTTGCATTTATTGACTCATACACAACCAACGTAAAAGTAACAGTACTCGAAAGCCTTATAGAAAAGGAAAACGAGAACTACAAGCAATTGGGATTCTCATACGATGAAATGAGAAAAATGAGGCATGACTTTAAAAATCATGTCGTTATGATCAAAAGTCTCATAAAAAACAATGAAATCAGCCTCCTAAAAAAATATATAGAGGACTTTGAGTCTGAGATTGAGGAGGCTTCGATGATCTATACGAAGAATCCTGCAATCGATGCAATTATCAACATAAAGGGACTGCTTGCCAAAGAAAATGATATCAGATACGTGGTTAAGACCAGCAATATTATAGACACCATATACATATCTCCCTACAACGTATGCCGTATACTTGGCAATGCCATTGACAATGCCATAGAGGCTTGCATGCGTATCAAGGATGAGACGATGGAGAAATTTATATTTATAAGCTTCCAGAAGATAGAGAACAACATTGTCATACTAATAGAGAACTCTGCGGACAGAGTTAAAAAGACTTTTGCAGACCAGTTTGAATCGCTCAAAGACAACAAGAGCATGCATGGTTTGGGTCTCAGTATTATACGGGATGCGGTGGATGAACTTGGTGGATTCATGAATGTTCAGTTCCAGAACAACGTGTTTACACTCCATGTTGTGATACCATATAAAGGAAACGCCACCAAAACAGGGTAGGGATTAAATGGAAACAATACCATAAAATATGATACAAATTACCGATTGGAACATTTGGGGCACATTTTGGAACAACACACGAAAAATTGCTTTTTTTCATGATATAATACTAGACAAGCTACTGGTTAAGATAATTAACGAAGGAGTTGATGTAGAAGTGCAGAAGAAAATATGTATGGTGTTGCTGTTTGCGATGATGTTTAGTTTCCTGGGCTTTAACGGATATGCTGCGATGGCGGCAACCAATGATACACCGGGTTTGGAGTCTGGTGAAGTATACTACATCAGAAACGTAATAACCGGTAGATATTTGGAGGTCCAAAACGGAGCAGACTCGAACGGCACCCCAGTTATAAGCAGTGAGGGAAACAGGATATATGCTCAACAATGGAAGATTACCAGAAACTCAAATGGTACATACAAACTGCAGCCTATGTCCAGCCCAACAAGAAATGTGTTGGATATAACCGGTAACAATGTTGACATATGGACTGACAATGGAGCATCCTATCAACAGTTTTCAATAGAAAGAATATCAACAACACACGACCCTAAAATTAATGGATGCTATCATATAAAATATAACGGACGGTTTCTGGCAACCAATGGATTCGGAACAGTATATCTGAGTTTCCTGAATCTCGGCGACGGAACTGCCTGGTCCTTTGAAAAAGTTACAAAGCATGATGCAGATATTTACTCCCAGGTAATTCTGGTGGATTGGATTTTGTTCGTACCCAACTATTTTGACACCCGTGGAGCGG
>JAAYLF010000108.1 GCA_012522035.1 Clostridiaceae bacterium | reverse complement strand
ATGAAAAAGGCAGACTCAATAAAACTCAAACTGGATCCTGGTGAAGGTAAATTCATAGAACTTGGTTGAAACAATATTTACATCGCCATGGCTTGATGTTAAGATATTATCACCTAGTTCAACCACAAGGAGGAGACCATGAAAAAGTATTTTTGTTTGTTTATGTCAATGCTGCTTTTGGCATCAGTAACTTCCTGCGACAGCGGCAAGGATGAAAAAATCGACCTTCAGGAAGTATACGACAACACCGAAGAAACAGAACTATTATTGGGTCTGTGGGTAACTCCTGTAACCCACCTGACATCCACACCCGAGGATGCTGATGCAAGGTATGCGGAAATCAAAGAAGCAGGTATTGTAATGGCATACACCCATCATCATGAAACCCATGATATGGAACAGCTTATGAGAGCGCTGGATGCAGCAGAGAAAAATGGTATAAAAATGATGGTGTCCCTATTGCCTGACAACCGCAGAAAAAGCATGGAGATTGTCGAAGCAACAAAGGATCATCCCGCAGTCTATGGTTACAACATGGCGGATGAACCCGGAGGTGCAGCCTTTGGCAGTCTTGCAAAACTGAGGGACGATATCAAGGCCATTGTGTCAGAAGACAAAATCATAATGTGCAACATGTTTCCAAACTATGCTCCTGACTGGGCTCTGGGTACACAGGCATCCGACGGCAATACCGTGTACTACAATTACCTGGATCAATACATGGAAATGGTAAGACCAGACATATTGTCTTTTGACCACTACCCTTTCATGGCTGACAAGAATGCTGACTTTGGCAGAATCCAATTGATGCTGGACAATCTGAGCGATATAAGAAACGTAGGAAAGAAGTACAATGTGGACACCTGGGGATTTGTTCAAAACAGCAGCTGGGCGGGTACAAGAATTCCAAATGATGATGAACTTAGATTCGTCTGCCATCTCCATCTGATATTTGGTCTTAAGAGTTATTCATACTTCCTGTACTGTCAGCCTTCCGACAAGGCTGGAGTCGAAGGAGTATTTGAAGGAATGCTTACGTACCACGGGGAAAAGACCGATATTTACTACAGGGTTCAGAAGCAGAATCAGGACCTTAAGAAAATGAAAGGTGTATTTCTCAACTACGACCATGTAGGTTTTGTAACCCACAACATGGACGAAAGGCATGTCAATGCAATAAGGGAGAATCTGAGATACGATACATACAAGGAACTTGAAAAAATAGAGTCCGAAGGAATGATTCTTACAGGTCTGTTCGAAAAGGACGGAAAGACCGGTCTTTATGTCATGAACTTTGATTATACCAAGGATAATACCGCAACCATCAAACTGAACACCAAATCGGATTTCAAGGTCTGGGGTTCGGAAGGTCTTGAGCAAATGAGCAAGTCTAAATCAATAAAACTGAGCCTTAAACCAGGTGAAGGCAAATTCATTGAATTGGGATAATGGAAAGGATAAAATGCGACATGCAGAAGAACAAAACACTGAAAATACTTGCTGTTGGAAACAGCTTTAGCGAAGACAGCGTGCAGTACCTTTATCAAATATTTTCAGAAACAGGGCATGAAAAGGACAACGATGACATTGTTATAGGAAACCTTGTTGTGGGAGGCTGCAGTCTAGACATGCATGTTGGTTTTGCTTTGGAAAACACGCCAGTTTATCTGTATACAAAGTTTTCAAAAGAAAACAAAGGTGAAATGGCGATTGTATCAGCAAACGCAACTCTCAACTACGGAATACTGGATGAAGACTGGGACATAATAACCCTTCAGCAAAGAAGTGGTTACAGCGGAGACAAGGAAACATACTCTCCCTATCTGGACATGTTGATTGACTACATCAACAAACACAAAACCAACAAAAACGCTTCTCTTGCATGGAATCTCACCTGGGCTTATGATGAAGACTCCGCGCATCCTGATTTTGCAAGGTACAAAAACAATCAAGCAGAAATGTATAACGCCATATTGCAAACTGTCCAGGATGTAATTGTACCTAATAAAAACATAAGCTTTGTGATTCCTACAGGAATAGCTGTCCAACATGCAAGAAACCGGCATAATAACCTTACAAGAGATGGATTTCATCTCTCAATACCTTTTGGCAGGTATATAGCCGCACTGACCTGGTTTTGCACCATTACAAACAAGGAAATTAATGATCTGAAGACCGGCATATTGACAGATGAGCAGATGGAAATTGCTAAGAAATCTGTAGAAAAAGCGATAATTAACAATATAGGGAGATGATTTTCATGTCCCTGTTTTTTACCTGTATCCTTTTACTACTACCTTGTCAACTATTGTATTGCCCATATGGTTGAAAATCCTAAAGTATCCACCAGTATTATCCTTGATCATATTGTCACATGTAAGGATTTCTTCTCCATCTGCATTTGTAATAATGGTGGTGTCTCCGGACACATCGGCTTTCAACAGCAAATGCCTCTCGCCACTTGACAATACCATGTAGTAATACAGGCACTGGCCATCATCCACTATGATATACGTATGCATGGTCTCAGCGCTTTCAGGCAGCTGGATTTGTGCAAGACCAGCAGCCCACTGATTTGCTGTTCCTGGATAAATAGTTGCCCTGTCCTTGCAAATTGCAACCCAGAATCCTGAAGTCGGATCTGTTGGTATACCCTGGTCGCCGCTGTTGTACTGCGTTCTTACTCCCAGGAAACATGCCATCCACTGATCATCTCTTTCAAACGTAGTCTGCATGTCAATAAAAATCTCATACTGGCTGTGGGTATCTCCAACCGTCAAATACCAATCAGGAGCATATGTATCCCAAAAATCGACGAACTCATAACCGTCATGGCTTAGATACAACTGTTCGTCAATTACAGCGTAATAATCCGTCTGACCACCTCTGGTTAATGCATCACTGCTGATTTTGTCGTCCTTGAACTCATCCCTAAAGATTTCCTCTGACTCTTCCTGTGGAATACCTTTTTGCTCATCAGATAGCGGTCTCGGCGTTGGCGCCGGTGTCGCTGTTGGCGGAGGTGTCGGTGTCGGAGTCCTCTCCGCTTTCTCAGTAGGAGTTGGTGTCGGATCGCTCTTGCCGCCTGATTGACACGCTGTAAGTGACAATATTAGAACAAACAGTAAAATTAAAACAACATGGAATGTTCTTTTGTTCATAATACCACTCTCTTTCTATCTTTGTT
>JAAYLF010000107.1 GCA_012522035.1 Clostridiaceae bacterium | reverse complement strand
CAAAAAGAACGAGAGCATACTCCTTCTCATTTTGAGACTTCTATATATCGAAAAGGCAAAGGAACTGCGCCTTGTTGACGATGTGGTGGCAAGAATAGAAGAGATTCATGAAAAATATGACATGCTGAATATTAATTCAAAGCAGAAACTTGACAGAACATCATTAAAAAGCGTTTTTTCCACTTTTAAGAGATACAACCTTATTCAAACGATGGACAGGGACATAACCGCATACGATGCAAGGATCATCATATATCCATCGATACTGTTTGCAATTACCCATGACAGCCTTGATGCAATGTACAATGCGGTAATGGACAAATTGGATTCATACAACATGAGGGGTGAAGATGAAGATGAGGAAGATGAAGAAGACATTATGCAGGATTAGACTAATAAACTGGCATTACTTTGTGAATGAAACAGTATCGGTAAAAGGATCCTGCCTCATAACCGGAGAGAACACTTCAGGAAAATCTACCATACTGGATGCCCTTCAATTTGTCCTGACTACAAGTCAGAGAAACTTCAACAAGGCAGCAAATGAAAAAAGCAACAGGGCATTGAAAGGGTATGTAAGATGCAAAACCGGAGACGAAGGATCCATCTATCTAAGAAAAGGCAATGTAATATCCTACGTTGCTCTGGAGTTCTTTGAAGAAAAGACAAGCAAGTACTTTGTGCTGGGTGCAAAAATTGAATCCCCTGATGAAGACAGCAATCTCGATATAAAATGGTTTAGGGAAGAGTGCAGACTTGAAGATTTGTCCTTCATAACGCAGGGCAGTCCTTCAACGGATGAAGAATTTAGGAGAGGCGACAAAAAAGTGACTTTAATTAGGCAGGCAAAAGAAGCAAGAGCAAGATTTGCCCAAAGGCTTGGAAACCTGGATGACAGGTTTTTTGACATCATCCCAAAATCCCTGGCATTCAAACCCATAGACAGAGTCAAGGACTTCATAACCAATTTCATACTACCTGAAAGAAACATAGAGGTGGATGCATTAAGAACCCATATAGCCACTTTGGATGAACTTGGCAAGCTGATGAAAACAACAAAGACGAAAATTGCCATGCTTGAGGAAATATTGAAAAAGTACGAGGATATTACGGCAAAAGAAAAAGAAATCAAGATAAATAATTTTATGATAAACAAAGCTCTACTTGAAAGCTATCGTGAAGACGTTTCAAAGCATGAGCGGGATATTGAGATAAATACCCAGAAAATCAAAATCGAGGAAGAGAAGAAAAGCAATCTTGAGGAAGAACTTGAAAGAGCACGATCCAGAAAAACAAGCTTGGAAGTTGCTCTTGGACAAAATGAAACTACAAGACTTATTAATGAAACCGAACAAACCATAAGAATGCTTGAAAAGGATATTGAATCAGAAAAGAAAAGGCTTGCAAATCTTAAGAATGCTCTTGAAAAGCTGTACAAGGCTCTGTATGCCCTGGCCAATGAAGGTGTCGATATTCTCTCAAAAGAGCAGCTTGATGGATTTATTAAACCAAGTGTAATTGAAGACGATAAAATTCATCAACTGACAATACTGCAAGAAGAGTTAACTAAAATGCTTGAGGACAGCAGAAAGAAAAGATATGAACTGCAGCAACAGAAAGATACTCTTGAGAAAAAAAGGATTGATTTGCAAAAGGAGATCGAAAAGCTGGAAAACAAAAAGCTTACATTTCCTGAAAACACCGAAAGACTTATGGCGGAAATCGAAAAAGAGTTTACTCATCTTGGAATTGATGCAGAGGTCAGAGTCTTTTCTGATTTGCTGGAGATAACGGACCACTCCTGGCAGAATGCAGTAGAGGGCTACCTAAACACCCAGCGTTTTTACATCATTGTGGAGCCAAAATACTACCAAACAGCCCTGCATGTATATTACCGGGTAAGGAACAAAGTGCACACAGTTGGACTTGTTAATACACAAAAGCTGGATACCAATGTTGAAGTGGATGTTGATTCCCTTGCATATGTGGTAGAAAGCAAAAATAGATACGCCAGAGCGTATGCCAATTATCTGTTAAACAGGGTAAAGCGCTGCAAGAATGTGGATGAACTTAAGAATCACACTCTGGCAATAACAAAGGAATGCATGCTGTACACAAATTATGCAGTCAGGAAGATAGATCCGAGGATATATGAAACTCCATATATAGGTGCACACGCTATTGAAGTGCAGCTAAGGAGTAAAAAAGAAGAGCTGGACAAAGTATTAAAGGATTTGGATCAATGCAAAACCGAACTGCAAAAGACAGAAGATCTAATATCCAAGTTGGAGGAGGTAAGTTTTGAAACTATAAAAGAGAATTTTAATGCTCCTTCCATGCTTGCACTCCATGAGGAAAATCTCAAAAAAGAAAAAGCAGAGCTTGAAAAAGCAAAGAGCGATCCTTCATACATGGAAATCCAGATGCAGATGAATGAAGCAGAAAAAGAAATAAATAGCCTAAAAGAAAAGGTAAACAATAGCATTAGTTTGATTAGTGATATTCAGTTTAATATTAGGCTTGCAAATCAAACCATTTTGGACACCAAACTAAAAATCAAAGCGCAGGAAGAAATCCTTGAGCGAATGTATGAAGAGGATGCAACATCTGCAAATGAAGGGCTTGCAAAATACAATGAGCAGAGAAAAACAAAAAGCAATGAAATAATTGTGCAAAACTTCTCGCCAATGAAAGTTGGTCTTGAAAATGCAAGGAATCGTTTTGTTAAAGAGTTGATGGAACTGCAGACGGAATACAAAAATGCTCATCAGATTGATCTTGGCATTGGAGTTGAGCAGATAAATGAATATATAAACGAGCATCACAAGCTGAGATCATCTGAAATAGTGAAATATGAGGAGGAACTTAGAGAAGCAAAGGAAAAGTGCGAGCTGGAATTTCGGGAAAACTTCCTTGCCCGCCTGCGAGAGAACATTGAAAATGCAAGAATAGAATTCAAGAATCTCAACTATGCTCTTAAGGATATTTACTATGGAGAAGACAGCTATAGATTTGTCCTTGAGCCTAGCAAGGAGAAGAAACATATATACGATATGATAATGTCGGAGCACAACATTGCAGGACATAATCTGTTTTCTTTGAGTTTTGAGGAGCAATACAAGGAAGAAATGGAAGACCTTTTTACAAAACTGATTGTATCCGATGACATGGGAGACAAAGTCGTTAAAGAGTATACGGATTACAGAAATTATCTGGATTATGACATAGAAGTGGTAAAGAAGGACGGAAGCAAGCAAAAGTTTTCAAAGATATATGGGGAGAAAAGTGGAGGCGAAACCCAGACCCCATATTACGTTGCCATTGCTGCATCCTTTGCCCAGCTGTACAGTCATGGCGACACTGTCCGACTCCTGCTGTTTGACGAAGCTTTTGACAAGATGGATGACAATAGAATAAGTTCAATGATGGACTTTTTAAACAGTCAGGACTTCCAGATAATATTGGCTACACCAACCAACAAGATGGATGTCATCGGGGAAAAGGTTAAGAGCATTCTGCTTGTTTACAGAGAAGGACACAACAGCATCATACAGGAGTTTAAAGAAAATGAGTAATGAGAAGAAAATCCTGAATCATTTAATTGACAAGTATGAAAACAGCAAAAGCTTTACAAATACCAACAAGGTAAACCAGCGCTTTCGTGTCAAAATAACCCGGCTGTTTCCAAAATATGCGGATCAGTCTGACTATGAAACCTTCAGCAGTATCAACGAAAGCATATCTTTTCTTGAAAGAAAAGGATATGTCAAAGCAGAAATAAAGCGTGCTAATGTTTGTGAATCGGTCTGTCTGAACACAGACATGCTTGATGAGGTTTATGAGTATTTGGGAAGGATACCAAAAAAGGATATAAATAATGAGCTTCTTTTGCTTCTTGAAAAGTACAAGAACAAGAATGAAGTGCTTGCAAATTTCTGTACCGAGCAAATCGAAAGAATCAAAGACAACAGGAATGTGCAGTTTTTCTCAAATGATATTGGGGAGTTTGAAAATGTCTTGAAAGCTGTATATGCCCTCTATATGGTGGAAAAGGAAACGTATTTAAGGGACTTTTCCATTCAGGTGTTCCGAGACTCAAAAACCTTTGAGCAAATATCTTCAAAAGTCACCAGTTTGCTTTTTGATTACGGGGATTTTCCAGAAAGGGAAAGTATTCTGGAGAGCTTGAATATTGTAAAGAACCCTACATATGTTAACTTCAAAGGACAAGGAGTTGTTACAATAAACGGGCAGACAATTGATTTTTCAAAGCTTGACGGAGATATTGCCATCTCCTCACCCCTCATAGATTCCATAGAGGATGTGAAGGTAACCGGAAAAGGCGTAATGACTATTGAAAACTTAACAAGTTTCAATACCTTTGATGACAAGTCTTTCTTTGTCATCTATCTTGGAGGCTTTCACAACACTACAAGGCGCAACTTTATAAAACTGATACACAAAAACAATCCAGATACATCCTTCTATCACTTTGGAGATATAGACGCAGGCGGCTTTTATATCCTCTCCCATCTCAGGCGCATGACAAACATCCCTTTCATACCGTATAAAATGGACAAGGAAACCCTTGAAAAACATGCAGAGTTTACAAAAAAACTGACACCTAATGACAAGGAAAGACTCAAAAGGATTAATGAACCGGATTTTAAAGAGACTATTGAATACATGCTTGAAAACAACTGCAAGCTTGAGCAGGAAGCAGTGAAAGATTAACGGATAAACCGCTTTTTACATATTTATATACTAAAACGGTTGAAAGACGGTGTTAATTTGCTTTTTACAGCCCTCATTCCCGTTTGTGCACTTCCTACCCAAACTCCCGCTCCAGCCAGCGGTGAGGCAAATGAGATGATTGTTGTGGCAATATTGATTGTTGTTTTCTTCCTCCTGGGCTTTGCTCTGGGATATGCATTCAAATACAAAACGGGTTGCAGAAAGAAGAGAAAATACAACTATATGACATAGATTCAGACCCGCTGGTGCGGGACTTTGCTTTGTCCAATCACGGGCATGATTTTCAATTCATATACTGTGTTGAGAGAATATTAAACAGGTGACGCAGATGAAAAGAGCATTTTGCCTGTGCTTGGGCTTCCTATGCATATTCATACTGGCAACACCAAAGGTTGTGGAGTATAAAAACTATTATACCGGCGATGCACAAAAGCACTACTCTCCACCACCAGGTTGTGTCCTTTACATAATATCGGATATCAGCAATCCAGGTGCGATAACCAAAAGAATTGAAGGAAGAAGCGAAGCCACAATCAGTATTGCAGTAGGCGAAGACAATAAAATAACATGGAACAGCAACTTTCCGGTCCGAGCAATCATAATTCAGAGTTCCAATGGGTACTATTTGCATGAATACCACCAGGAAACCCAGAATGGAGAGTTTGTTCCTTCTGGCATTGATGATTTGAAATATGTTGCCGTTGTGTATGGAGAACCTGAAAACACTCCGGTTGAAACCTTGGCACCTACTGAAAACGTTCACACTCCCGAACCTTCGGTTGTTCCAATACCAACTGACGAGATTCCAGTGACTGCAGATAACAGAGTGGTTTGTGTTCATACAGGAGCATTTCTTTAACTCGGTGCAATAATTTGCACAGCAGTTCTTGGATTTGTGAAAAACAGGTCAAAATAATATCTCCCTAAGCGATAAACTGCATATTTCTTGACAGCAGAGGACTTTTTGTGTTTAAATAAAGATGTCTAGCCTTACAAATTTAATTTTATTAGGGAGGTAATACTATGGCAAAACAGGTATTGCTGCAAGCAGAAAGGCGTACTGAATTGAAAACAAGAGCCTCAAAAAGGCTTAGAAAAGCAGGGTTTGTGCCTGCCATCATATACGGAAAGAATATGGATTCAGTGCCCATAAAGGTAAGGAGTGACGATTTTAGAAGGCTCGTTAAGGAGCATGGACGAAACGCAATTATTACAATCAAACTTAATGGAGATATGTCATACAATGCAATTGTCAAGAAAGTCTTTTTCGAAAACATGAAAAATGATCTTCAGCATGTAGACTTTCAACATGTTTCCATGGACGAGGAAATCAAGGCAATTGTTCCAATCAGAATAGTTGGTAGAGAAGCTCTTGAATCAAGAAGACTTGTTTTGATAAGACAGATCGATGATGTTAAAATCAAGGGTCTTCCACAGGATATCCCCGAGCATGTGGAAATTGACGTGTCAGATATGGAAGCTGGAGATCATGTCACCATTGGGGATATAAAGTATCCGGAAGGAATTACTCCTGACGAGGATACCGACAGTGTTGTTCTAACTATTAGTGTGCCTAAGGAAGAAGTCATTGATGAAGCTGCAGGTTCGGACGACGAGGTCAAGGAACCTGAACTGGTTGACAAAGAAGATGATGATGATGAATAAAAAGGATTTGCTTTCAGAAATCGTTAGAGATAGCGATAATATTGTTTTCTTCGGAGGTGCTGGTGTTTCCACTAAAAGTGGAATACCAGACTTCAGAAGTGATAATGGTTTGTTTTCTGCAAAGTACAAGTATCCACCGGAATATATGCTGTCTCATACTTTTTTTATGAATCACACGGAAGAATTCTTTAACTTTTACAGGGAGAAAATGATTTATCCCGATGCAAAACCGAACAAGGCCCACATAAAGCTGGCCGAGCTTGAGCAGGAAGGAAAATTGAAAGCAGTAATTACACAAAACATAGACGGTCTTCACCAGCTGGCAGGAAGCAAAAACGTACTTGAACTGCACGGCTCGGTATATAGAAACTACTGCATGAAATGCAAAAAGAGATACCCTCTTAATAACATTCTCGAAACAGACGGCATTCCCAGGTGTGAATGCAAAGGGATTATAAAACCGGATGTGGTTCTTTACGAGGAAAGTCTGGATAATTCAGTTCTATTTAAAGCAATAAGTTACATTAGCAGTGCGGATGTACTTATTGTAGGCGGCACTTCTTTGAATGTGTATCCTGCCGCAGGATTGGTGGATTATTACAAAGGAGATAAACTTGTACTGATTAACAAAACCGAAACTCCCATGGATTATAAAGCAAATATTGTCATTCATGACAGTATTGATGAAGTTTTAGGTGACATTTGACCTCCCGTTTGCTACAATGTAAAAAAAACGGGAGGTCGTTTTATGAAATACCCGATTTGTTTCTGGAACACCAACTCTCTGGAAAATTGTGTGCCTAATCTTGTAGAAACGTGGCATGATTTAGGCATAACCATCGCTATGTCTCCAACATACAAAAGGGACGACAAGTATAAAATGCTGAAGATTCTTGATGAAGCTCAGGACTTTGGCATCAGGGTGATTTTGTGCGACTACAGGACCCATTGGAATGTACTTGCCAGAAATGGACAGGACGAGTACAGACGTCATGCCGAAGAAGCCCACGAAGATTACGGCCATCACCCAGCAGTTTATGGTTTTTTTATTGGCGATGAGCCTGAGGCGCATCAGATTGACGATGCACTGTGCGCAATGCGCATTCACCAGGAAATAAACCCGGAGTTGACCGCATATCTAAATCTTCTTCCCTGGTTCGACTGGATTGGAGAAAGGATGGGCACAGACGCCCTTGCTCCTTATCTTGACAGAGTAAAGAATGAAGGCAAGGCAAAACTTCTCTCCTATGACTGCTACACCCAGATGTGGGACGGAGAAAGAGGTTACGACGATTATTTCAACAACTTGAGGGAGTATTATCTGGCAACCAAAAGACTCAACATCCCTTATTGGAACATAGTCCTTGCCACTGGCCATTACTACTATCGCTGCCCTTCGAAGATTGATATGATGTGGCAGTTCAATACATCAGTTGCTCATGGTGCTTCTGGTGTATCCTGGTTCTATATTCACCAGCCAGACCTTTGGGACAATTACCGCGATGCTGCAATAAATCCCCTTGGTGAAAGAACACAGACCTTTTATGATCTCTCGGAAGTAAACAGAATGTTCAACGCATACTGCGGAGAAATAATTACAAAGCTCAAAATTGACAAATGCTTTCATGTGGAAAAGGCCTATGGTGGCAACGAACTGTTTACACCTTTTGACAATGTTTTGTCGGTAGCTTCCGAGAACAAAACACCACTGATTTTCTCCAGCTTCAAGGATGAAGATGGCAGAACCTACTATATTATCTGCTGCAACTCTGTTGAAAACAGTACTCTTGCAACCATAAAAGTCAAAGATACAGTCAGACTGGAGAAATGCATGATGGGAGGAAGATTCATACCAATAAGACCCCATACGGATCCAATAGGTCATAGGGAAGGACAGAGCGCTCACTCGGTCAATATCTGGCTGGCACCAGGTCAGCTTGTTTTGCTAAGGGAAGTGTGAAAAATGCCGGAGAAAATAAAAAAGTTGCTAAATAACAATACCAGCATTGAATAAAGTATTTTGCAATCGCAGATTTTATCAGCAGTAAAGAGATTGAAATGGGTTTTGACAGCCTGAGCGAGCCTGAGAAAAACGTTTTCATAGCTGATAAATATATTGTGGAAGTCAACAACGGTGGTTTTGACCAGTACTTTTTCAATACTGATGGCAAATATGCCAGCGACACACTTTCCTTCCTCGAAAAGGTTGGTGAAAGGAATTTTTCGCACCTTCTTGCTAAAGCCTTGGATATCTATACAAGGGATATCACAGAGGAAGAAAAACTCGATAAATTTGATGAGCTTGACAGCACATTCTATGATCTTGACAGTGGTGCATACACTCAGTTTTACGAAAAAATGCTAAACCATTTGAAATCTACTCTTAACTAAAAGGAGGCTCCTTTGCCTCCTTTCATTATGCTTCGGTCTCTTTATACCTTGACTCAATATCTCTCCACTTCATGTCCTCAATGAACTGCTGGACCACCATAGGTACGGACAGATTGTCTATGCACACATCGATAAAATCCACACCTATAGACAAACCTTCCTTTTTGAGTTTTTTCAGGGCAGCGCTTTCAAATGTTTTATATGAGTCAATGATTTCAGCAATATCCGGTTTTGCTTCCTGCATGCTTTCTGCCACAGCTTTTGCCACATACCCTCCCAAACACACCAGAATGTTGCAGGTAAAATATTTCCTCTTGTTTATGAAAATTTCGGATACAAACTTGTACGCGTCTTCTATTCTAAATGAATATGTACCAAAAGCTCTTATTTGAACATGTTTCAATTCCTTGTCCTTTATTGTAACTGCCTCCTTGTTGGACCAGGACTTGTTTGCAAAAGGTTTTTGATTCAGCATATAGAGGTCTACGTCTACAACAGATTTTAGTCCTTTTTCAAAAAAATCTTTCAGTTCAGGGAATACATCGGGCAAAAGATAATATGTACCTGGTCTCAGAACAGAATACAACACATTATCTTTGACTATAAAAACACTTTGGTCTTTCCGGACGCGGATTTTTGCTCCCTTTCTAATGTATGTTCCGGGTTTGTTGTGTTTAAACAGGATAAAGTTGTCTCCCAAGTCTTTATACTCTATTGTATCACCTAAAAGTTTGTACAGAGTCTTTTTAATCTTCATTTTCCGCACCTCCCCGAACCTTATCTTTCATTATATTAAATTGATTAAAAATTTCAACATTCTGATAATTTGCCATAAAAATAATTAAACAATGCAAAAATAAATAATTGTGATATAATTATTAGCGAACATGCTTCTATGAACGATGTTATTTTTAACTTAAGGAGTAAGTTTGAGTTATGGAGAATAAGAAAGGCCTCTTGATAATATCTACAATATCGATGCTGATACTGCTGACAGTCGCCATATTTTTTCCCAGAAAACCTGCAGAGGCTGAAAACATACAATATTTAAAAGCCATGGAACAAATAGCTGATACCCAGCTGGGCAAGCTTTCACCCACAGCCCAGGTGGACATGTCTGTATTTTTGGATACAGCCATACCCTATCTTACATTTGAACATGGAGAAGACGCAAGCAAAGTAGCGTTAAAACAAGGATATGTTAAAAGCATTGAAAAAGAAGCACTGAGAAGGAACGATGCTCTGGAAATATTGTTTGGAATAGCTGGTGTGAGAATTCCAAAAAACACGGACCTTTTAGAAATTGCCAAAAGGCTTGAGATAATAACCGACAAGGACAAGTCCCTGCATGAAAACAACAAATTGTCTGCCAGCGAAGCTTGCTACCTGATAGTCAACACAAGGAGAGCATGGTACAACACGCTGGAAAACGACACAAGCAAAAAGGAAATTAATGCATTGCACTACTATTTCACTGCTTCTGATTTTGTATTCTCTGAAGATGGCAGAATACTCTGGTACAATGACGAGGGAGGTGCATTGAACGCACTAAACACTCAGGACGGTTCGTTCTCAGTGATAACCAAGCCGGAGGAACCGGAGAGGGAAACCTATCCGGAAAATGACAACATGAAGGTTCTAAATATTTAGGACAACAATGGCGTTTTAAGAGCAGTCCAGGTAAAAGACTATCTTAAACCTGGCTATGTTGTGGACAAATACAGCCTCTATAGGGACAATGAAAATGATGATTTTAGGAAGATTGTTGAATTTGACCTTAGCACCAACAAAAGATATGAAATTATAGGTTTTTCGGAAGACAATACAAAACTGTTTGTAAAAACAAACTTTTACGACAACTACATAACCATCTATGAAGTTGATCCTGAGTCAGAATCAAGGCAGGTGGTGTATAAAAACAGGTATGCGGACATAGTGGATACAGTCATTGCACTCAGCATTGGCTTTGTCACTACAGACATTTTTCACCCTGTAACAAAGAAACTGCTTTCCACCATATATATCGACGACAAGCCCCGTCTTGTAACCCTGGACGATGAGTTTGAAAAGATAATGGCAAATGTAAGGGAAGATTTTGATACCAATACTTTCCCGGTTACCGTCTCTTTTGACCTTAACTATATGGTGCTAATGCACAGAGACAACCGGGACCTTGGAACATATTACCTTTACAACACAAAAACCAGGACTTCCAAAGTTTTGGCTTCCCCACAAATTGATCCTGAATCTGTGGGAATTACCCTGCCAGTATCTTTCAAGGCTTCCGATGGAGAAACAGTATATGGCTATCTAACCCTGCCAAAGGGAAAAACACCAGAAAATCTTCCTTTGATGGTAAATGTACACAGCGGTTCCTCATCCAGGTTTGGCTGGACACCTTCTGTGGAAACCATCATTGCATCAGACGCAGGATACGCAGTTCTTTCAGTAAACAGCAGAATGTCCACCGGTTATGGTATCGAGTATATAGATTATGCGGCCAAGGACCTTCTATTGCCTCAGAAGGACATCCGCGAGGCTGTGGACTGGGCAATAGAAACCGGCATTGCAGACAGCAAGAATATAAGCATAATGGGCCATTCCTACGGAGGATTTTCCGCCCTTTATCAGGCTGGAGTTTATCCTAGCATATACAAGTCTGTGATTTCCATGATGGGTGTGTGGGATTGGACGGATTTGGGCAACGAGCTGGCTGAGGAAGAAGAACTTCCTGTCTGGTACAAAAGATTTGCTCCTGTTCCTGGCACCGAACTTGCAACAGTTTTGTCACCTTCCACATATGTGGACAGAATCAAGGCACCCGTATTGATTATATACTCAGGACAGGATGAGGTTGTATATCCTTCGCAGAGTATAAGGGCAATACTTGAATTGTCTGCTAATGGCAATACGCCAGAAAGCCTGTATCTCACAGAAGATGGCCATTTCCCAGAGAATATTAGCAGTCGTGAATTGATAATAAGTCATCTTATTGAGTTTTTGAGCAAAAATATTAACTAGCACAAGGAGTTTGATAGTGCAGAAATGCAAAGAAAACTAAAAAAGTTTAAATTCCTGCTATTGGCTTTTGTAGTAGGCACGATAGTTCTTATCTACATTTTTGTATATCTGCCTGTTCATAATGAACTGGCTGTCATCTTTAATGATTCCTTTTGGCAATCCTCGCAGGATTATGGCAAAATAGTTAACCATGCCTTGGAAGACTGTGAAAAAGACGCAGCTTTTCTATCCAGCGATCATGCCATGCTTACTCAGATAGAAGACTATGAGGCAAACAAAATATCCCTTGAGACCTTAAAAGAAAAACTGGAGCAAATATATAGAAATCTGGCAGATAAAATTGACAGGTTGACAAGTGCCGTCAGGCATCTCGGCAATGACGTTGTTTGCTCCTACAATGACGGAACAGATTATGACATTTCACCTGACAATGACTTTCTTTATATAGACGATCACACCTACTTCAAGGTTTATTCCCCTATTTACTCAGACAGCAAGCAGATTGGCTTTGACATTGCTATTTTCGACCTGACTGACCTGTTAAAAAACCGAATACACCCAGCGAAAATATCCAGTCCTGAAGAAATAAAAAGATTTGTTGGCAACAAAGCAATTTACCAGACAAGCAGCAAGTCTTTGTTTCATGACAAACACGGAGTTATATACCTGGAAGAGATATCGGGTATGGAGTATTACCTGTACATAGCAGCTAGCAATGCAACTCTTTACAAACCACTGCGAAGTATTGCCGTATACTTTTTCATTGGTATTACAGCCACCTTAATGTTGGTAGCTCTCCTTACAAACTTCCTTGTGGTGAAAAAAGCAGGAAGAATGATTGCAATTAGCGAAAAAAGGAAGGAGCGGTACACAAAGGATTCAATGCGGGATCCTCTCTCAGGCGCATATTCAAGACGCTTTTTTGAAGAATGGATCAAGAAGGAGTCAAAGGGCGATCCAAAAAGCAAATTCCACTACTCAATGGTGCTTTTGGATGTGGACCGCTTCAAACAGATCAACGAATCTTGCGGACATTTAAGCGGAGATGAGGCAATAAGAATTGTGGGTTCGGTTTTGTTTGCCTGTGGCCGTACAACAGATTACGTAATTCGATATGGAGGAGACGAGTTCATGCTTTTATTGAATGAATGCAGCGAGGCACAAGCCGAGGACATCATGTACAGGGTTTGTGAAAAATTAAAAAAATTTGATACTGTTCCGTTTGAAATATCCATATCCTATGGAATTCAGGAAATCAAATCTAGAAACGACATATTAAAAGCTTTGAGCCAGGCAGACAGGAAAATGTATGAAGCAAAAAAGTCAAAAGTAATCTCATAGTAAAAAACCATATCTCCAAGAGATACGGTTTTTTTATTTATATCAAGTTTCTCCTCTTTCCCGAGCCAAAGCCTCATCCCTGATTTCCTCTCTCATGCCATCAAGGGCCTGACGCCTTCTTTCATTCTTCTCAATAAGTAACTGTTTCAGATTCTCGTCGGAGGTTTTTGCAATCAATTCATCAGCAAGCTCCATGTTTTGTATTGTTCTGTTAATGATGTACTGGATTTTTTCCACATTATCACTTCTGTCATCCGGTTTTGGCTTCTTCTTTGACATCTCATCCCCTCCTTTTGCTTGTTCTTTTAATATTTTTTCAGGATGAGAAAAAAATATTTGTGAAAGATTATGACAAAAAAAAGTGTCTCCGACACATCAGGTCCCCTAGCCCCTCAATCTTGAGGGGAACTAGGGTGTTCCTTTTTTTTACTGTTTGTCTTATAATAACAACATGAACATATTGCAAGAAATATTTAATGATAACTTTGAGCAGATGTTATATTTATT
>JAAYLF010000106.1 GCA_012522035.1 Clostridiaceae bacterium | reverse complement strand
GTGTATACACCCTCAAGATCAGTTGCACACATGTTCATTTTACTTGTTCCGTTTTCTCTTACAGCAACAACATTATCAAGAGTAAGTGCGGCAGGAAACACATAACCGCCACAGTAGTCTATGTGTTCTCCTATTAGATTGACTCTTCCGGGTGCAGCAAAAAAACGAATCTGGCTGTCTGATTCACCAAATCTTTTAATGAATTCTTCTCTTAATTTCTCCATCCTCATTTTTCCAATTATCCCCTTTTTGCTGTTATTATTGATTTTTCAATGATAATAGTATATAATGTAATATGGATTTAGTATATACCTTTTAGGTAAATATTTACTTGCTAGGAGTTTTTAAAATGAATTACTCTATAGGAGACAGAATAGTGTATCCAATGCACGGAGCTGGTATAATAACTTCGATTGAAACAAGAGAAGTAATGGGTGAATTGAAGGAGTATTATTTTCTTGAGCTCCCCTATGGCAGCACTGTTCTTATGATTCCGGTTGACGGTCTCGAAGCCAATGGGGTACGAGACATAATCGACCAGGACGAAGTACCCAATGTACTTGAACACTTTAAGACATCCTGTCTTGAATGTAACAGCAACTGGAACAAAAGACAAAGAGAAAACCTGGAACGACTCAAATCAGGCAACATTTTTGATGTAATTGATGTGTACAAGTCTCTTTATATCAGAGAACTTGACAAAAACCTTTCCACAGGCGAAAAGAAAATGCTTGCAACTGCAAAAAACATTTTGTTTAGTGAACTGATGCTGTCGACCGGCAAAACAGAAGAGGAAGTTGAAGAACTAGTAAATAATGCTATGGGGCTTGATAACTGATGAATGATTCAAAAAACTACGGACAGATTTTACTTTATTCTTTCCTTGGAGGACTAGGTGGTGCAATCCCCTATTTGGCTATTAATTTCTTTGCCAAAACATTGATTGGTCCTTTGTATCTTCTTGTTGGATTTTCAGCATATTCCCTTTACCTGTTTTTTGTTGACAACAGAGCAAAGAAGACAGCAAACATGGTGTTTGTAATTCTGGGAATACTGATGTCAGTTATTATTTCACAGCTGATATTTTTTTCTTTTGATCCCTCTTTTACAAAACAGGCCTCCGGGAACGTTATAGAAAAGGCAGCCGAAATCATGTCCAACAGCTTTATGATGTATCTTTTGGCTGTCGGACTCTATTTCATACTTTCCCTTATAGGTTTGTTAATCACATATTATGTTTTCAAGTTGTTGAAATACGATAAGATAGTATACAAGGAGTACAGAAAGAGAAATGCCAGAAAGAAGAAGTTTTAAAGATTTTTTTGCAGAAGCTGTCAGCATATTCAGAAAGAACATATCAGTTTTTCTGTTATTAACACTTTTTGTGTTTATACCGATTGCACTTGCAAACGTATACATAGTCGACAGGATAATAGATACAGAGCTGTTAAATGATTATCTTACCAATTTTGAGTCCTATCTCAATACAACGGATTATGAGAAAATTGCCAACTTGTCCGCACTAACAAAACAATTCTCAACTTACTTGTTTGTATCCTTTATACTGTCTTTGTTTTCCCTTGTTGGAGACATAGTGGTTATAAAAACCACGTACGAAAGGCTGAACGGTAAAAACAGGCCATTTTTCGAGATTTTCGAGGACTCGGTAAAGCAGTACCCAAAAGTCCTCGGTATATTTCTCTTGACTAGATTTTTTATCTCTCTGGGTATCTTTCTGATAATACCAAGCCTTTACATGATCTTTCTTTTTGGCTTTGTAATTCAGGTGGTTGTAATCTACAACATCGGAGGATTCAGGGCGTTAAGGCATGCAGTCAGAGTGTCAAGAATTGATCTTATGAGAGTTGTGGGATACAAGCTGTTTCCCGTATTGCTGCTAATTCCTCTGACATCTGTCACATCAATCTTGTTTGATTTCATATCAAACAAGTTCGTTGTTGATGCCATAAACGTAATAAAGCTGTCTGTCGACAGCCTCATTATGTGTATCGGAACCATTCTTGTTACACTCTTGTTCTTCGACTTGCAAAAATATGTCGGAGAACCTGTTGATATGTTGTCTGCTGAGAATTACTCAAGCGGCCAATCATAAAGGATGCCTTTTCGAACCTTTTCAGCTTCCTCAACTTTTCCAAGGGATTTGGCAATAAGCAAAGCAAAATCAATGGCACCACCTACACCACAGCCGGTAACAATGTTGCCATCCCTTACTGCTTTTACCTTTTTGTAATTTACAGCACTTTCATCAATGCAACCAGGATATGAGGTAACGTTCTTGTTCTTAATTACGCCCGCTCTTTCAAGTATGCAGGGGGCTGCACAAATTGCTGCAAGAACCTTGCCTGCTTTGTCATACTCTTTTACAATCCTGATAACTCTTTTATCATC
This sequence comes from Clostridiaceae bacterium, assembly GCA_012522035.1. GTDB lineage: Bacteria > Bacillota > Clostridia > UBA1212 > DUPL01 > DUPL01. The sequence continues at coordinate 1,076 of JAAYLF010000106.1, read as the reverse complement.
TCTAAGGTTATGAGCATTTGGAAGTCCGCCTGGGAGCAAAAGAGCATCATAACCATTCACATCAACATCCTCAATCAAGGTATCTGTAACCATTTTAATATCACGAGCACCATTTATTTCCCTGCTTCCAGTTATGCTTGCAACATCAACCTTAACACCGCATCTTCTTAATATATCAATGGTTGTTATTGCTTCAATCTCCTCAAAACCGTTTGAAATTAGCATTAATGTTTTCATAGCACAATCCTCCCTTTATTTTAATAACAATTCATTTAGTTCCTGAATGGAACTTATTGAAACTATTTTGTCCTTTTCATTAGGCTTTAGCTTGTTCCCTTTTGGAACAATGCACTTTGTAAAACCTAGCCTTATTGCTTCTGATACCCGCTTGTCCACATGACTTACTGTCCTTATCTCCCCGGTCAGACCCACTTCACCAAAGAACACCATCCCAGGATTCAGACTCAAATCCCTGTAGGATGACAGGATAGCAGCCACAACCGGCATGTCCACAGCAGGCTCGGTTATTCTTATACCACCAATAACATTCACGTATACGTCAAAATTGGACAGTTTCAAACCCAGTCTTTTTTCCATTACAGCAAGAAGCAGGGACAGTCTGTTCACATCAAAACCAGTTGCCATCCTTCTTGCATTCATGAAACCCGATCTGGTAACCAGAGCCTGTACCTCAATGAGCATGGGTCTGGTTCCTTCCATGGTACAGACAACTGCTGTACCAGGACAATCCACAGGACGCCCCGAAAGAAGCGCCAATGAAGGATTCTGAACCTCCACAAGACCATTTTCCTTCATTTCAAACACTCCGATTTCATTGGTCGAACCAAACCTGTTCTTAACGCTCCTCAAAACCCTGTAAGTTTGATGCCTTTCCCCTTCAAAGTAAAGTACGGTATCTACCATGTGCTCAAGAACCATGGGCCCTGCTATTGCCCCTCCCTTGGTTACATGACCAACTATAAACACGCTGATACCTTGAGTCTTTGCAATCTGCATAAGTGTGTTTGTAGTCTCCCTTACCTGGCTTACACTCCCAGGCGCAGATTGTATTGCAT
>JAAYLF010000105.1 GCA_012522035.1 Clostridiaceae bacterium | reverse complement strand
CTGCAGGACCTTTCCATGTCTTGCCGTCATCACTACTTGTGTATAGAACAACCCAGTTGTATTCATCTTCAGTGGTACTTCCACTGTACCAGGTTGCCCACAACCTGCCGGAAGATGCTCTTTCTATACCGGGTATACCCTGCCACAGTCTATTGCCGTCAAGGTATTCTTCCTCATCCGGATATTTTTTCACCTTGGGTTCTTCCAAGGAAATATCACCAGGTCGCCTTGATGACACAGACTCTATTTCAATATCATCAACATCAATTGCCGCACCTCTTGCAGCGATTGCAAAGGTGGCGTCTTTGTCTGCAATTCTTGCATTATCAATGTCATATATTACCTTTCCTTCCGCATCCTTTAGTACTGCCTTTCTGAATATGCCATCCACACTGTCTGAATATTCCAAGGAAGCCAAAAACACGTCTTCAGCATATATCTTTATGGTATTGTCCGTGTCTTCAATTTTTACACTAACAAACTCCTTCAATGAGTCTTTGCCATTTGGTATTTCAACCTCAACATATTTTCTGCCCAGACCCTTTGCAAAGGTCTTGAAATCATTTTCTTCGGTTCTGACATTTATCTGAAGGAGTGTTCCCTGAAACTTTATGTATACACCCGTTGCACCGACTCCATAGGCATAAGTTCCGTCATTGTATCCATCGTTCTCATATTCGTTTATGGTTTGTCTTGTGCCATCAGGCAGTACAGCAACGTAAGGAGCCAAGGTTGTTCTTGCAAATAAAAAACCTCCAGCTGCGCCTGATTGGTCGACTCTGAACCTGCCTGAAAAGGTGGTATCAGAAGCAAACACCCTTTTGCTTTTCAACAATCTTCCTTCAATCCAGGAAAGTCTCAAGAACTTGTTTCCTTCCTCTTCCACAATACTGCTTTTTGCTCCCCAGCTTGAGGCAAGTTCCAAAATCCACTCCCTGCCTATTTCCCTTGCTGCATCGTTTATTGATTCGTGTTCAAAATCTTCGTTATATGAAAGAATATCATCTTTTTCACTTTTGTCCTTCGTGCACCCTCGGACAATCAGCCCAATTACAGACAAAGTCAGTACCATAATCATTGCTTTAATTATCTTATGGAGCATGATCTTCCTCCTCAAGTTTACTTAAATACATGATAGAGGATTTGAATTTACTCGTCAATCCAAACAAAAAAAATTGCATAACCCATCTTTTCTATTTCAAATTGTTAGTATATAATGAGGATGTGGAGACAAAAAAGGAGACAACACTTGAAAGATTTTAGATTTACTACCAAGAATGTGCTTCTTGCGCTGTTCTTTTATGGGGTTATGCTGTTTGCAAGCAACAGTCTTGTAATTATTTTTGAAGAGCTATTATACATAACACATGTATTAATTAAAGGACATGTTCCCGAGTGTACATATGTTGTGTTTCTAATCTCCTTGATAGTAAAAACCATACTTGAACAAAAAAAGGATTACAGGGCAGACCCTAAAAACTTCAAGGCACTTACCATCCACTATTTTTATCTAAACATTATTGCATACCTCGTATTTTCATTTGTTCTTTTCCTTTTGCTTAGAAACGGACCATTCTTAATTTATACAAGGTACTACACAGAGTATATAATCTACGACCTGGTGTTCTTGCCCCTTGTCAAGTCTCCCCTGCTTGCTTTTGCCTTGGATTTCCTAATAGCCACCACAGTAATTGCTGTGGCAAATTACCTGACTTATACTTGGATTACCCGTAAAAATCAAATAATCTCCTTCCTACGCAAACAAGAGCAATAAGGATTGCTCTTGTTTGCACCCTATTCTTCTTCAAGACTTCCAAGACGCTTCTTTATGTAAGAAAGCTTTTTTTCAAGGGCTTTTTCCGCGTTTTTCAAATACTCCTTTTCATCAATTTCATCAATAGGTACATATGCACAAGGTATTTTTGAAAATCTTCTCATACCTCTTCCATACATGTATCCAGGAGTTTTGTTTCCTGCGCAAAAGCCCAGGCCTCTTCCAGCCATTGGACCCATACCCAGTGGTCCGGTTCCATCTCCTCTTGGCATAACCACCCCTCCTTGTATTTATTTCTGATATTTGTCAGTTATATGCTAGCATAATTATTGACATATGTCAAATATAATAAACAGCTAGTCCATGGAGGCAAAATACGAATATCGGAAAAGAAATATATGGATATAAATGCTTTAAGAGAACTTCTTAGGGGTAAAACCTTAGCATTAGGCAAATTCTTATCGTTTATATGATTTAATAAATAATTAATAACTATATATTGATTAGTATTATATGCTAAATTATAATTAAATTGGCAGTAACGTTAAACTATGCAGGTTGTTTTGCATTAAAAAAATGTTTTTTGCAATAGTAAATTCCCCAGTTTTGCAAAAATTTTTCCCCAGGCACCGGGTGGTGTATTTTTATGGTTTCCCCGCAACCTTTTTACTGATATTTCAATGGCCAAGTCTTGCTTCACGCATCCTGGTGCTTTGACCAGAGAATAAAAGCAAGTGACAATGATGTAGAATT
>JAAYLF010000104.1 GCA_012522035.1 Clostridiaceae bacterium | reverse complement strand
ATCCCATACAGCTTCACCGCCATCTTCTGCAAAGACCTTCGAGTCGTCCAGAATTCTGCCTTGTTCAGCATTCATGAACAGGAAATAGAAGATTCCCACATATTTCTCTTCCTTTCTGTCGCCAACCTGCTCATTTGTTGGAAGCCTTCTGCCGAGAGCATCATTTCCAACCCATGTATCCGCCATATGGTCTCTTTCTGCAAATACACCTACAGACAACTGTAAACTAAATATGCAGATAATAATAAGGATAGTTAAAACCTTTTTGGTCATAGAATCACATCCCGTCTACACAGTCATTAACACTTGTTTATATTATACAACAAAACCCTCCTACAGTATAATGCTAAACCAACATTTTTATATCTTTCTGACCAAAAAGCCACAAATTGTAGGCATAAAGAATCTTTTCTTAATATTAAACTCATCAACCAGGACAAATTCTTTTGCCAAAAGCCCTCTCATATCATTTTTTGATAAATATTCGGCATCGGAGGCGGTTTTCCCAACAAACCACATAACAAACTTTTCATACAAACAGTTTACAGAGGCTGAACAAAAGATTGCATATCCGCCAGTTTTCAATATGGCTTTTATATTCATCAATGCACCCGCCTTGTCTGGATAATATGGAAATGAATGCATGCATGTTACAATGTCAATGCTTTCAGGTTCTATAAACTCTTTTGGTATTGATGCACAAATATTCCCTCTAAAATAACTTGTATCATTGTTTTTGTTCCTTGCTTCCTGAAGCATTCCTTCTGAATAATCCATGCCAAAGGTTTTGACATTCTCAAACTCATACTTTATTTCATCAATAAACTGTCCTGTTCCGCAGCCAACATCAAGCAGATTAAAAGAATCCCCAACCTCAAGTCCTTTTATCACTTCAATAACCTTTCTTCTAGTTGGTCCCAAAGAGTTTTTTTGCACCCACAATCTATCATATTTGACGGACAATCTGTCCCAAACCTTTACACCCCTACCCATTTCGTACTCCCTCTTTGTTAAAAATATAACATACTAGCAATCGAAAATAACACTTTACATTAAGCCAATAAAACCTTAAATAAAACATAAATGTTGACATTTTCTCAGGCTTTAAAACCAAATGTACGAAATCAAGCCTTTCAGGCATGTAATTTACAAGTCTGTCCTTGTATTCATCGAACATGTTTGTGTGCTTTAATGGTGTAAAAATTGCAAAAACACACCAATATATCTTAGACATCCGAATAAAATCATACATATTTCTAAAATCCTGTTTGGAAAAACAATGGTCAACAATAAAGAGTCCATTGCACAGAATTTTGTTTTTTGCAAGGATTTCAGCAGCTTTAATACTGACATCCTCACTTGTTCTCTTGTTGTACTTATCAAGATAAACTTTATCAAAAGTCTCAATACCCACCAAAAGATCTCTAAAACCAGCTTCATATAGGTGCGGCATCAAATCTTCGTTCTGAACTATAAAGTCAACTCTTGAATAAGCCATAAATTCTTTGCTTATACCCTGTTCTTTTATCCTTGTTATAAAATCCTCTACTCTTTTTCTACTTGTTAGAAATGTATCATCAACAATCCAAATCTTGTCATTAGCAATATCTTTAATCTCTTTAACAACATCATCAAGACTTCTTTCAGAATGCACACCCTGGTTCATCTTGCAGCAATAGCAGAAATTACAGTCGTACGGACAGGAAAAGGATGCTTTCAGAAGAGCATACCTCCCCTTCCCTATTAAATAATTCTTTTTTATGTTTTCATAAAAATGAGTTCTGTCAGGTCTTGCGTTGAAATCCCTTGCAGGTT
>JAAYLF010000103.1 GCA_012522035.1 Clostridiaceae bacterium | reverse complement strand
TAGAATACCTTCATTAATAATTGCCCTACTTATAGTAATACCTTGCTTCTTAGGCCAGTCAGAAACAAAATTCCTTTATGGAACGGGAAGTATAGCTAATGTTGACCGCATAAAAAGAGATACAACCATTATCAACAAAGAATTTGGCGATGAAAACATTTTTTCCTTGCTCGTACCAAAAGAAAATCCGGGCAAAGAGTCAGAACTCGCAAGCGAACTTGATAAGATGCCTTATTCTCTGTGTATTTGCAGGAGGCTTTTGGTTTGGAAAGTTGTCATATCATATATTTAAGTATTTATTTTCAGAATTAAGGAGAGTTACTCATGAGGAACTCTATACGTAATGTAATTGTGCCCAATACCTTGTTCTTGATAAAGAGGGAGAGAAAGACAGTGTTGATAATTGTGTTATCAATATTGTTTGCTTTAAGCTCTTTGTTTGTATTGTTCTCCATATTACATAGTGAAATACAAGAATATAACGAACTTGCTGTTGAAAAGCGAACGTACTTAGTTGACTTCTACCCTAGGGAAGAAAGTAATTTCTACGACAATTTTAGTTTACTGTTTGAAAGGAGTGTATTCCCAAGACCAGAGGAATATGGGTTACCATTAGTCTTTGGAGAGTATGAAGAAGGGACAACGGGAAACTCCTCTATTGCAGCCGGAGGAGGAAGGTATAGGGAACTTCGGGCGAAATGGCAGTTTGTGTTTGGAAAGAAGGAATCATATGAACTAAACTATGAGGTGGAAGTACCTGAGTTAGTAGAGGGAAGATGGTTTACTGAACAGGAAATTGAAGAGGGAAGTAATTGTGTTGTTTTGGACAAGAGTAGGTTTCCTGGTGCGTCGGTAGGTGATAATTTTACTGCCTTTGGGGTTTATGTGGAGGTAATAGGTCTTGTGTCTGGAGAAGATAACTTTATGCCTTTCAGTTTTATAAAACAACCACAAGTTGATAAAGGGTTAATATCAGTAGACTCCAACCTCATTACCTTTGAAAAAGAGATATCAAAGGCAGGTTTAGGTAAATTAGAATCAGTTTTACGCTCTATGCCTACTAGGTTATATGACGACAACATCCAGGCATATATGATAAATGCTGTTATTAATATTGTGATTATTGGGTTATCTATATTAATCGTTTCTTTCAATTTGTTTAGCTGTTACCATAGGTTAGTGGATAAGAATATACCTCTGTATAAAGTGGTGTACTTTTGTGGTGGCACAAAGGGTTTGTTGTACATAGGACTTCTATTACCCCCTTTAGTTATCATAACTCCTTCATATTTAATTGCATGTAGTATTTTCAATGTTTTTATCTCTAAAGTATTTAGTGGCATAAATCCTTTAACCTTTTCCCAACTGTTACTTCCCTTTGTATTCTTTATGGGAATCTGTACTTTGTACGTTATTAACCTCATATCCTCTTACCTCAGAAAGGAGCGAATTTTATGAAAAGCTATATAAAACTTGCTCTGATGGACTTTAGAAAACTAACTCTTCAGAGAAATATTCTGTTTGTAGAAATCATATTAGCTCTAACAATAGCTCACGTATGCTTTGGTAAAGTAGGAAACTACTTATTACTTAAAAAATATTATCTAAGCTTAATGGATAAGCCGATTGTGTATGTATCGGAGCCTGACTTTGATGAGTATGAGGAAATAGGAGAGAGTTTAGGGGATGTACACTCTTTTTATTTGCATCCCCATAAAGAGAAAGTATATATCTACTCCCAAGGGCTATTTAATGTAACTCTTAGCGATTACCTAGAGGATTATGTAGCCGAGGATATTAATAACTACGACTTAATTGCTGTGGTGCCAAAGCAATTGAAAGGGAAGTATAAACTCGGGACAGAGCATGAGGTCACAATTAGGCTACTAGAACAAAGGTTAGAATCTCAGAAGATATTGCCAGAGGTAAATGTGGATGTAAAAGTTCTGGTTTATGGTACTCTTGAAGAGAATGTGATTTTCACAGGTAACTTCGAGAAGAGTAAGAACTCTGTTGTTTTAATTGACCATAAGGGTATCCTGGAGGAAAGGAAGGTCAGGGAGGGCTACTACAGCACAAGACTTGAGAGTCGATATTACTTAATAAATGGGACTGATAAAGATATTCCATATATCCGAAGCAATATGGAATCATCATTAATTAGTCTAAAGGACTCCTTCTTCGCTCCTTTAGTTTTAAGTGTAATATTAGGGGTGTTATTCGTAACGGCATTCCTTGGTCAACATCTACTTAATGTGGATGCTTCAAAGAGAACGTATTCTATATACTTCTACTGTGGAGCCACTAAGAAGAAAGCAGTAGTTATGCAGTTCTTAACCGACTTAATATTTGTTGCAATACCAATTGGATTGTCCCTTTTAGCTGCAATTATCTTTGACCTATTCGATGTGTTTGATATCAACTGGATTATGTCCTTGTTTGCTTGTTTTGTATGTATGCTCTTTTTCTCCGTTGTGTCTTTTATTCAAGTCTTAAGTATACATAAAACGGATCCGATAAAGATTATTAATAAGGAGTAGGGTTATGAGTTTAGTTGAGATGAAAGATATTAATAAATACTATGAGAGCGGAAAGAATGGAACTATCCATGCTTTGAAAAATGTAAGTTTGTCTATTTCCCAGGGGGAGTTCATATCCTTAATGGGGGTATCGGGATCGGGTAAGTCTACCCTATTAAATATTATTGGGTGTTGTGATCGATATGACTCTGGTACATATTTGTTTGACGGGAAGGATGTAAAAGATTGTACTGATAAAGAGAAGGCTTTGATTCGAAACAAGGGAGTAGGCTTTGTTTTACAGAATCTAGGGTTAATACAGGGAAGAACGGTACTAGAGAACGTAATGTTACCCTTATTACTAGGGGATAAGGGGAGTCGGGTTAATCCTGAAGCTAAAGCCAAGGAAGTTATTGAAGCTCTTGGTATTGGTGATAAAATAGATACGGTAATTGAAGAGTTATCCGGGGGTCAGAAGCAAAGAGTAGCCATTGCAAGAGCAGTGGTTAACTCCCCAAAACTCATATTAGCTGATGAACCCACTGCAGCTTTAGATAGCAAAACAGCTATTGAAGTTATGGAGCTTTTAAAGAAGCTAAATAAGGAGCTTAGTTGTGCTATACTAGTATCGACCCATGATCCGCTAATTGCTAAAGGGTGTAATAGGCAACTGTGGATTGAAGATGGAGTTTTAGTAGAAAGGGAGTAAGTTTAATGTTTAATTTTGAAACAATTGATGGAAATAATAAAGAAGAATTTTATGAAGGACTTAATAAATATTTAAAAGCATTATTAGGGGACGATAGGGATTGGTTATCAGGAATCTCAAATGCCTCATCCCTTTTGTATTTAATGATGGAAAATATAAATTGGGTAGGTTTTTACTTACACAGAGATGGAGAGTTAGTGCTAGGCCCCTTCCAGGGAAAGCCTGCCTGCGTGCGCATTTCTATAGGTAAAGGGGTTTGTGGCACAGCAGCAAAGACATTGGAGGTACAGGTAGTTAAGAACACAGAGGAGTTCCCAGGTCACATTGCCTGCGACCCTGCGTCTAAATCTGAGATAGTTTTACCTATAGTAAAGGATAACAGATTAATTGGAGTGCTAGATATCGATAGTCCCATTTTAAACAGGTTTGATAATGAGGATTTAATTGGATTAAAGGAGTTTGTAAATATCTTAAATGAAAATATAGATTGGCCTAGTTTCTGAGTATACGTAGTAGATATTAGAGAGGTGTTAGTATGAATGATGTAGCAAGGAACAGAGCTAAATTAGCATTAGTAGTCATACTAATGTTAATTCTTTTTAGTACATTAAGTGTTGCTAAAGTTGATGCAAATGTAGAAAGCAGTGATTTACATAATACCATATACAACGGCCTTATGTCCTCTTCCTCTTCTATAGATGTGAAGAGGTTTAACTTAAGTCCAGATGACGCCTATGATGCGTTTTTTAAAGTTCTGAACGATAATCCGGAACTATTCTATGTGCAATATGGGTGTAGGGTAAGTATTGTGGGGAATAAGGTGGTTACAATAATTCCTACATACCATATGACAGGCACAGCTTTAGTAGAGGCAAAGAAGGAGTTTAATACTTTCGTAAACGATATTATTAAAGGTATTCCTAGTACATTTAGTGATATAGAAAAGGTAATATATGTCCACGATTACATAGTAGCGAACTACTCTTATGATAACTCCTATTCCATCTACGATGCATATAACTTCTTTAAGCAAAAGAAAGGGGTTTGCCAAGCGTACTCCTTTGCCTTCATGGCCATATTAAGCAAACTAAATATACCTGTATCCGTGGCTGAGAGTTCTATGATGAACCATATGTGGAATGTGGAATGTGGTAAAGATTGATGGACAGTGGTACCACGTGGATGTTACTTGGGATGATCCTGTGCCCGATAAACCAGGTAGGGTATCCCATGAGAACTTCTTAAGAAGTGATGATGGTATAAGGTCTACTGGCCATTACGGTTGGACAAGTGACTATACATGTACTTCAACTAAGTACGATAAGTACCTATGGAAGGATGCAACGTCTCCCTTAGTTTACCTAAAGGGCAAATGGTACTACATGGATGAGATCTACAAGGGGTTATTCGAATACGATATTAAGACGAATACGGGTAATGAGTTGTTCTGGATAAAGGAAAGTTGGCCTGTGGTAGATAAGCCAGGGTATACGTACATGGGTTGTTAAACAATAAGAATTAATGTGATACGATAATACTGACTTATCAATATTTCTGAACCGGCTCTTCTGAGCTTATTATTCTAAATAGATTTTCAACCTCATCATCAGTTAAATGTCTCCATTTGCCTACAGGCAAGGTGCCAAGCTCTATATTCATAATTCTAATGCGTTTCAAATTGACAACCTTGTAACTCAGTTTGGTACACATTCTCCTTATTTGCCTGTTCAATCCTTGTGTAAGAATTATTTTAAATGCTCTGTTATTAATCTTCACAACCTTGCAGGGATTGGTTATCGCATACTCATTTCTAACTGGATTGTATATCTTAACGCCCTTTGACATTTTTTTCAGGAACTCATCCGTTATATCCTTGTCAACGGTCACAACATACTCCTTTTCATTATTGTTGGTGCTTCTTAAAACCTTGTTAACTATTCCACCGTCATTGGTAAGAAGAATCAACCCTTCGGAATCCTTGTCGAGTCTTCCTATAGGGAAGATGCGTTCAGGATAGTTTACAAAATCAACAATGTTATCCTCTATATGTCTTTCCGTTGTGCATACAACACCCCTTGGTTTGTTCAGTGCGATATATACATATTCGCTTTTACCTTTAAGAAGTTTCCCATTTACCTCTACCACATCATCCGGACTCACATCAGTACCAATTACTGCAACTGTATTATTTACCTTGACCTTCCCCTGTTTAATAAGTTCATCAGCCTGCCTTCTTGAGCATAGACCAGTTGAACTAATATATCTATTTAATCTCATATGTTCTCCTTTTCATTCTTCTTAAAATCACATATATTATCCCAACTAGTGTTTTATCTATGCCAGTTGTGACTTGAACAAAAAAACTCCCCTTTAGGGCATGCAGCCATTACGGGGAGGTTGCCAGAACAATATATTCCACATAAATATATAAATCAATTGTATTTTGGTTAATTATGTGTTACGTATTGGTTATTTTTAGTCTATTCCTTTCCTCTTCTATTACATCCTTGTCTATCCTTTCAAAAAGAATAGAGATATCGGTAAGCTGGTGGCCTTCCTTGACAAATTGAGGTTTCCAAGCTCTATCCAAACCAAGCCAGTCAATGGCTTTCTGCGAGGAAAAAGGAAGGATGGGCTCCAGCAAGACAGCAAGATTTGCAATTATCTGCACACAGTTATACAGTGTATTAAAACACTTTTCCTTATCACCGTGTCTCGTTTTCCACGGCTCCATTGTGTCGTAGTATTTGTTGCCAAAGCGCATAAGGTCAAAAATAACCTCAAGTGCTCCTTTAAACTGACCGTCTTCAAGCAAACTGCCTGCCTCTGAATATGCATCGTTAATCTTTTTTTCGATATCCTTTTCCAAGGCCCCGCAAGGAACAACTCCGTTATTATACTTAACTATAAAAGCCAGCGTCCTGTTGACAAAGTTGCCATATACCCCTACAAGATCCGAATTGTTCCTCTCTGCAAACTCATGCCAGGAAAAGTCCGAATCCCTTTTCTCAGGACCATTTGCTAGGAAAAAGTATCTCAAAGAATCAGAATTGTACCTGTCAACAATATCCTTTAACCATACCGCCCAGTTTTGACTTGTTGATATTTTTCTGCCTTCCAATGTCAAATATTCGCTTGAAACAATATCATCAGGTAGTCTCAAGTTGTCACTATGAGCAATCAGCAGTGCAGGAAGAATTATTGTGTGAAAGGGTATGTTATCCTTGCCATGGACGTAATAATGGCGCGCATTGCTCCCCCACACTTCCTTAAAATCAACACCCCTTTTGTCTGCCACCTGCTTGCAAGCAGACAAATAACCAAGCACATTTTCCGCCCATATATATATCTTCTTATCCTCAAACCCTACTCTCGGGACATCAATTCCCCAGTCAATGGTTCTGGTTATTGCTCTGTCCCTCAGTCCTTCATCCAGATATCTTTTGGTAAAGGCATAGGCATTCTTTCTCCAATGTGGTTTTGATAACAGATAGTCAGAAAGATGCTTTTTCGGCTTCGATATGGCAAGATACAGCTGTTTGGTTGCATAAAATACCACATTGGCTCCACATTCTGAACAAACAGGATCAATCACAGTATGCGGTTCCAGTACAGTACCACAATTGTCGCACTGGTCTGATCTTGTCTCCTTATTACAAATCGGACACAACCCTATTACAAGCCTGTCAGTTAGAACCTTTCCACATTGCTCACAATAAGCTTCAGGAGAAGTCTTTTCGTATACAAACTCACTATCATATAGCTTTTTGTGAAACTCCGTCACAAATTCCTTATGAGCTTTATCCGTGGTCTTGGTATACAGATCATAGCTAAAACCAAGCTTGTAAAAAACACGCACAAACTCCTGATGATAAAATTCAGATATCTCTTCCGGTGTGCGGCCTTCCTGCCTCGCCCTTATTGTCACCGGTGTTCCGTGACAATCACTTCCGGAAACATAAAACACCCTGTCACCTTTCAACCTATAATATCTTGCAAGAACATCACCAGGCAGCAAGGCTGCAATATGTCCTATGTGAAGGGAACCATTGGCATAAGGCCACGCACCGCCAATAACTATGTTTTTCATTGTAAACCCCCATTTCAAAATATATTAAAAAAGCTCCCGCCCAGAAATATAATTTCTGGGACGAGAGCCAAGCTTCGTGGTACCACCCAAATTCACCCATTCCTCACGAAATGGACCTCATCAAGTACGGGTAAATCATATCGTTTACCGATACTCTATCTCTATAACGGGAGATCCCGTCGTAGCCTAAAAGAATAATTCTTCTCGGTACGCTGCTCCGAGGCCATGTTCGAAAGCCGTCGCTTTGCCCATTCTCAGCCCCCTGGGTTCTCTGTAAAAGCTATTGCTTCCTACTCTTTTCTTCAACGCATTTTAAGTTTTATTTTATTTTGTGAAATATTAACACAAATGAGCTAAAATATCAACTTTTCACATCCAGAGTTAAAAACCGGGATGTTGTGATATAAGGGTTACCGCATACATGAGTTGTAAGCTCAATGTAGTAACTGTGTGCATCTTCAGGAAGCTTTACATGAATCACATCTCCCTCCACACTGCAGTCCACGGTAAACCACTCCTGATCTATTGTATCACACCACTCCAATTTATACCTACCATTGCGTGAATAACTGAGTTTCTCTTTAATATAATATGCTTTTGCAGTAACTTCATCCGCATCCTCAGGTATATCCATATAAAAAGAAACATTTCTTTCAGTCCCAATCTTTTCAATACATGTCGCAAAGGGCTTTGTACCTTTTACAATACAATCAGCAAACCTGTAAATCTCAGGAGCAATCCACCCTTCAATATGGCCGTGCTGCATATCCTGCTTCATTGAAAGAATGCCGTTTTTCGTATCTGCAAAGGATTTGTCGTTGGAATTGATGGAAAAACAAGAGTCATCAGTCCAACAGAGCCATAAAACTGGCATTTTTACACTATTCAATCTATGTGAAGGTTCCCAGATTTCTTTTGTTCCAGGATAGTTAAAATTGTCTTTAATCCAGGCAAGACTCTCATAAAGGTATCCGCTTCCATACACAGGTATGGCAAAGAGAAATCTGTCATCATAACCAATTGCAATTGAAGCTATTACACTTCCCCAGGAAATACCCGTAAGCCCTATTTTATCCTTGTCCACAAACTCCAACTGTCTTAGGATAGTGTTAGCTATTATGGTTTGACTGACTGCATGATACATCCATTGTTTATCAAATGACTCCATGGATGTTGTCATGTTGTCAAAGTCAGGAGGAAGCACATAATCGTCATCCCTTAGTTCGCGTGTCCAGTTCTCAGGGTTATAGAAGTCGGTGATTCCAGGCTTTACTGGATAGTAACCTGTATTGGCTATGGCAATGGCAGCATAACCTCTATCCGTCCATTCCTTTATCCAGGAAGGAAAGGTCCTGCCTCCTCCACCGTGTTGAAGAACCATACCTGGGACAGGATTGTCCTTTGATGCGTTTTCCGGAAAACCTATATATGCAAAAACCTTTGTGGGTTTACCCATATGTTCCTCTCCAATTATCCACATGGCTTTCATATTGGGATAACCTGCAGGATCATAATCAGAGCAATACTCAAATACAGCATCCTTTTTCTGTTTCAGCCCGGACAGCAGTATTACCAATTCTATCTTTCGCTTGTCGTTATCATGATTCACAATTAACACCTTCGTTTACTCATTTAGATTCCATTTGACGCCTCTATATGCTTTTGTATTTCTTCTTCATGTATTTTGCAGTACTCAAAACTGGACATCATGAATGTACGAATATCCATCTCATCATACATCTTGTCTACAACCTCAAGCACATAGTCTCCGTTTACCTTCATATCGAAAAAGAAGGGATAAATACAACCTCCATTTTCTCTTGGAAAATACGGTTCAATTGAAGCAAGACGCGGATCTTTTTTTATACTTTCCACCACCATCTCACTCAATATCCACTTCAATGACGGTATTTCATATTCTTCATATGAATCCTGAAACAGATTATTCCACACATGAAACCAAACAAAGTAAATTTTCTCATGTACGGAAAAACCAATGGCCCCCTTCTCACTGATTAGGTAAAAAAACTCAAAAATGCTCTTTATCCAGCTGAGGATAAAACCAAAAAAGAGGGTCCGTCCAGAAGGAAGTTGCTTCTTCTGTCTGAAACCCAAGAATACTTTCAACCATGTGGTCAGCACCAGGATTTACAAATTCAATATTCATTACAACCTCTCTATTTCCTCTCATTCTTCAAAAGACCAATAAGTCCCATGGTGAGCTTTATAACTGTTTCAGCCATGAAGCGGGCTGATTTTTTCATATCATCGTCTAGCCACTTTTGAACAATTCCCACACATCCTGTTATGGTAAAGGAGTATACGTACTCCGCATCCTCTTTTGTAATGTTGCTGTTGTCTGTCAGTTCGTTTATGATGGTGTCATATACAAGGGTCATTACACTTTTCTGAAAGTTAAGACCACCTTTTTCGCTAAGGAGTATCTTGCATATTTTGGCATTCTGTTTTATGTACTCAAAAATCTTCTCTGCCAGCAATACTGAATCAACTTCATCCTCGCTCTTTTCAAGTTCCGCCAAATAGTCCCTTATGTTGTCAAGAAGTTCATCCTGAATCTTTCTCATCAGGTCATACTGGTCGGTATAGTGGGAATAGAAGGTGGAACGATTAATATCAGCATCCTTGCAAATTTCCTTGATGGTAATCTGGGAGATATCTTTCTTTTCAAGAAGGTTTATGAAGCTTTCTTTAATAACCATTCTTGTATACCTTACTCTTCTATCAAGCTTTACTTTCTTCATTCACCACACCTCAATTTGCTGAATTTTGTTGTATATCAATCACATTATACTCATATGTTTGACAACTAACATATAATAAGCATCTGTCTGTTGAGTTTTATCCATAATGTTATTAAACTGTATATATAATGTTTTGTCAACATCGTGTGCGTTAACAAAGGTGAGAGGATATGGACAGATTCTCGAATGCTATTATCAATCACAAAAGAATTGTTTTCTATCTATTTATAATTGCAGCACTGGTTTGCGCATTCCTGGCCATGTTTGTATCTGTCAATTACAACATGGTAG
>JAAYLF010000102.1 GCA_012522035.1 Clostridiaceae bacterium | reverse complement strand
GTTGACAATTCATATTAAATTATTTATAATTTACCTGTATTTTATTATTGAAAGGAAATGATTAACCGAATGAGTGATGATGGAAGTATACCTTTGCAGTTGCTAGTCATTTTTATTTTAATTTTATTAAACGCATTTTTTGCAGCATCTGAAATTGCTTTACTTTCCGTAAATGAAACAAAAATGAAAAAGATGGCTGAAAAAGGGAACAAGAAAGCACGCTATGTAGTTAAATTTCTAGAAAATTCTAGTAAATTTTTATCTACAATACAAGTTGGTGTGACTTTTTCTGGCTTCTTATCCAGTGCTGTTGCTGCAGACTCTTTTGCAACAAGAATTGTGGAGTTTGTAAAAGCACAGAATGCTTCCCCAGCCATTGTTAATGTATCAAGAACAGCTTCTGTAATAATTATCACATTTATTCTTTCGTATTTCACGCTTGTCTTTGGTGAACTTGTACCAAAGAGAATTGCCATGAACAAGAGTGAAAAGCTAGCTCTGTTTGTTATTGGCCCGCTCAGGGCAACAGCATTTGTTTTCTCCCCTTTTATCAAAATTCTTACATGGCCTGTTATTGGCGTATTAAGATTGTTCAACATTAATCCTAATAACGAGGAGGAGGAAGTGACCGAAGAAGAAATTCTGCTTCTGGTCAACGAGGGACAAGAGCAAGGTGTAATCGGAGACGAAGAAAGCACAATGATTAGTAATGTGCTTCTGTGGAATGACAAGACAGCTTCTGATATCATGACCCATAGAACTGAGGTTGTTGGAATAAGAGCGGACAGCAGCTATGAAACCGTCATGAAAATAGTTACAAATGCAAGGTTTTCACGATTCCCTGTATATGAGGACAGAATAGATAATATTGTGGGAGTAATTCATATCAAGGATTTGCTAAATATTAAGAATGAAAGCGAATTTGATCTTGTTAAGCTAATGAGAGCTCCCTGCTTTGTTCCTGAATCACAAAGGATAGATGAAGTGTTCAAGACTTTGAAGAACACCAAAAACCACATGGCTATTGTCGTGGATGAATACGGCGGAACCGCAGGTATTGCCACCATGGAAGATATCCTCGAAGAGCTGGTTGGTAATATAATGGATGAGTATGATGATGAGGAAGAAGCAGAATATGACAGACAAATAGTTGCAATCGGTGATAATTCGTACATAATCGAAGGACTCACTGAACTTGATGTCGTCAACGAGGAGTTTAATATTAATCTCCCTGTTGAAGAATACGACACCATCAGTGGTTTTGTAATAGGTAATCTAGGATCAATTCCTGATGAAAACACTCACCCTTCATTTGAGTATGAAGGTTTGAGGTTTACAGTTGAAGGTAATAATGAAAAGAGAATTACCCTTGTCAAAATGGAGTTCATTGAAGATACAGCATATGATGATTTTAAACAAGAAGATTTTTGATAAAGAATAGAGTTAATAAAAGTATAGGATAATAGAAGTATAACGGCCACTTGAAGCTTCTGCCAAGGTTGCCGTTATATTTTTTTATTAAAGGCAGGGCAAAAATAC
>JAAYLF010000101.1 GCA_012522035.1 Clostridiaceae bacterium | reverse complement strand
TTAACTTTTTTATGTCATTTTTTAAATCTGTAACAAGACAAAGATAAAGTGTATTAGAAGGATCAATAAAATACCGTGCCAGTTAATTTAAGATTTGAAATAAACTAAGAGATCGCAACAAAACATATATTGCGATCTCTTAAGTTAATGACATTGAGCAAAACGCTCCTTTTTTCATTTCTTCTTCTCAAACAGGAAATACCTGTATCTGTCGTGTATGTCTTCTGCGGTTCCCACCAGCTCATAATTCTCAAACAGCTCCGGACACTGTATGTCAGTTATCTTCTCTCGTTTTTTAACCCTTGCAACCACAAAATCAACCTGCCTGTTTGCAATAATCCTTGTCTGCTCGTCATGCATTTCTGGAAATTCCTCATAAGTTATGTTGTTGGTCTGAAAGTATTTCATTTCAGGCTGTATACCTGATGCGAAATAAAAACCTCCATCGACAAAGCCGTAATTCAACATGGTCGCGTTAGCCTTTTTGTTGATTATGCTTGCAAATTTGTATTGAGGGTACTCCAGTTTTCCCCTGAAAAGATACGGCATGCAGTTGTTGAAAAGAAGAACGTATGCAAGGCTGAATATTACAATTGTTCTTTTCATAAGTTTCACATCTTTTAACTTTGGAATCTTTTCAACAATTTTAAGTCTGTACTTCTCCTCAAACAAATCATATAGAGCAATAACTCCAAACACCGTAAAGCCTGTCACTATTAAAAGGTAGTAGTCGTACCATACATTGGAAAAGGTTACTCCAATGTATGAAAAGGCAAAAGAAGCAAGGATAAATCTTCTTGCTGTCCTGTTTTTCAAATATCTGCTTGTGAAAACAAACCTGTACAAACCCAGCATCATGACTGGAAAAAGCACAATATTCTGCCCTATGTTCTTCAGGGTGTTAAAAACAAAGTAAACCGGGATAAGAAGCTTTGAGCCGCTATTGTACAGGAATATGTTGCAGTAAAAATATGTGTAAAAAAGATCATCCAATGCGTTATGGCCATGAAAGTATAATAGTACAGGAGCTGTAACAATCACAAAACCTGTCAATACCATAAGAAGTGATGCAATCAGTTCTCCAAACCTCTTGTACTTAATAAGGCGTACAAGCGAGAATAAAAAGAAGCCAATCCAAAAACCCAGCAGATTAAACTTGAGCCAGAACACAAAACCAACAAAAATACCATTTAAAAACATCATCCAAAGATTATATATTCTTCCCCTCTCCCCGTTTAAATACATATCCAGCATGTAATACATGGATATTGCAATAAGAGGAAGCACATACTCTTCCACATTGTCTCCTCTTAAATAACATCTGGATGTCATGATAAGACCCAGAGTAAAAAAGACAATAAAATTGGCCTTTTTCTCAGGCACAAACAAACAGGCTATTTTTCTTGTGTAAATCATGAAGACTATGAGAAAAACGAATTGCAAAAGATAGACCCCAATAAAGGTTGTGCTGGAGATACGGGATGCCAAAGCATGCATGAAGAATATAACAGGGCCTTTTTGATCAAACAAATCCCTGTACGGCACCTGTCCGTTTAGAATGCCCTTTCCAATTGTCATAAAGCAATTCTGATCCACCCTGTTATGTATGGGGTAAAGAAAGGATGTCATGGAACATAGAGTTAGTAAAAAAAATGCAAGAACAAGTATAAAAGCAAAGCTTTTAAGTTTCATATGCCAAAGTCCCTTTCAAAACAATAATAGCCTAGCAGTTCATTATACCAGCTTGTATATATTTTGCCAAGATTGGTACTAAAAATACCTCTCTTTGTACATACAGACAAACCTGCTGCAAATTTCCGGATCAAACTGTGTGCCTGCATGCCTGTCAAGTTCACAAAGAGCATCACCAGCACTCATGGCCAGGTTGTAGGGTCTTGAGTATGTCATGGCATCAAAGGCGTCTATGACAGAGACTATCCTTGCAATAACAGGAATTGCATCCTTCTTTCTGCCGTATGGATAGCCTGAACCGTCCCACCTCTCATGATGATGCAGTATGGCATCTGCCACATCCTGCAAAAAAGCATACTGACTTAAAAGCTCCCATCCTCTTATCGGGTGCGTCTTTATCTCTGCCCATTCCTCTTTGGTAAGTCTGCCTTTCTTGTTGAGGATTTCGGCTGGAATAAATCTCTTTCCAATATCATGGATCGCACAGGTAAGTTCAAGCACATCTCCTTCGGACTCGGAAAGCCCTATTGTCTCAGCCATGCCTCTTGAAAGGATCATCATTCGTCTTGAGTGAGCTCTTGTAATGTCGTCAAAACCGGATATCGATTCTTTAATGGCTGCCAAGGCTCTTGTTAATTCATCCAATCAATCTTCCTCCTAAGTTTCATAAGCGCCTTGGAGTGAATCTGAGACACCCTGGATTCACTGACACCTAAAACATGCCCAATCTCCTTTATGCTCAGATCATCGAAATAGTAGAGGGAAATTACAAGCTTTTCCCTGTCGGTAAGACTGTCAATACCTTTTGCCAGAAGCTCCTTCAGCTCCTGCTCGTCGTAGCTTTCTTCCGGCAGTTCGCTTTTACTCTCGGAAGGCAGTGACACGCATTTCTCAAGCACATCCTCAAGATACATTACATTGTACGTGTAAGCATCATCAAGGGTCTTTTGCAGTGTCTCCTGATCCATGTTCAGGTGTTTGGCCAGTTCCTCATCAGTAGGAGGGCGTCCTAACTGTATTTCCAGGCTCTCCATGGCGCTCTCAACACTCTTTATTCTCTTTCTGAGACTTGTGGAAACAAAATCCTGTTTCCTAAGATAATCTATTATTTCCCCTTTTATTCGAAGATATGCATAGCTTTCAAATGGTACTCCCTTGTCAGGATCGAATCTGTCCACCGCATGTATAAGGCCCATTATGCCGCTTCCCATAAGGTCGTCCAAGTCCACATATTTACTGTAACTGGGCACCATTTTAAACACTATCTTCTTTACAAGAGGAAGATAGTTCATTATCAGGGCATCCCTGTCCTCAATTTTTTTGCTTTTAGCATATTTGTCCCATAAATGTACAGACTCGTCTTTAGTTTTCAACATGTACTCCTCCAGACTCGAGATACCTATAACCTATGTCGCCAATACCGTTTTTCATGTCATAGAACCAACCCAACAACTCAAGCTCATATTTAAGGTAGTTTCTTACCGTAGCCGAGATGTTGGACAAGGTTTTTTCTGCTTCTGTTTTGGTCTCCACAGGTCCTGCCACCAATTTGATACGGTTTTTTCTTGCGTTGAATATATTGCGCACAAGAAGCAGCTTTATTTGCGAATAAGTGCCCAAAACACTTTCACTGGAACTGTCGGTAAGAACAATTACATCAATATTGTGGTTTGCAAACTGTTCCACAAAGTTTACTTCTTTTGCTGCAAAGATGTAGTACTCATATTCAGTTTTTGCAATAAAGGTCTTTGCATCTTCCACACTTGTCGTGTCTATAAATACAGCTCTGTCCAAACGCCTGGCAAGTTTTTTGCAGAAAGCATCCGCATCCTTGTAGTAGGCGCATGTAAGAACAAATATCAACCTGTGATTTTTGTATACCATCTTGCGCAAACTGTGTGCCTGATCCATATTAAAGCCCTCTCTATAGTATTCTGTCTGTAATGTAACTTAAGTTCTCCTCGTTCAGCTCAATAATATCGTCAGGTACGTTCTGACCCGTTGTCACATATCCAATACTCTTTTTGGACTGCCATGCAATATTCACAATATTGCCAAAGGTAGGCGCTTCATCCACCTTTGTTATCAGCAGCTTGTAATCATCAAGAAAATCATAGTTCTTAAGTATGTGCATGCAGCCCTTGTAGGAAGTTGTGGCACTCATAACAAGGTATACCTCGTACGAGTCACACATTTCAAAGAGCGGCATTACCTCTTCCTTTTTTACCGGGTCTGTTGGACTTCTGCCTGCAGTATCCACAAGAATTACATCCTCCTGCTCATGGTTCATGAGCACTTTGCCAAACTCCTCATTGTTTCTCACAACCTCAAGAGGTATGTTAAGAATATCGGCATAGGTCTTTAGCTGTTCCACGGCTGCAATCCTGTATGTATCACACGCCACTAGGCAGACCTTTGCCTTTTTCTTAAGAGTAAATATGGAAGCAAGTTTCGCAATTGTAGTGGTTTTTCCCACACCGGTAGGTCCTAGCAGGAAAATTATCTTTCTTCTGTATTTTGCAAGCTTGACAGGCATTGGCTGACCAAGACAGGATTGCAGAAGATGCTTTATGACATCCTCCATTTGGGCATCGTCCCTTTTCCTCACAATATCTTCCGCTTCCTTTACAATCTCAATTGCGACCTCTTCCAAAACCTCTTGCTCTACCAACTTTTTGACATAGTCATTGTCCTGATATTCCTCTGACTTTGGGTCTTCTTCCTTCTCTTCCTTTATCTCTTCAGTCTTTTCTTCCAACTGCACGGAAGGAGTTTCATTCTTGGTCATGGCATTGTTAAAGATTGACTCAAACTGCTCGCTGAGACTGTCAATCTTTGTTTTTAGAAGTTTGTTGTATTCATAATCAAAGTCAGGTTCAATTTTTGGAGCTGGTTTTCTGGAATCTGCCACAGCAATAACCTCTATCATGGGAGGCTGGAACAGTCCTTTTAAACCCTTCCTCCTTACATTCCTGGTGTTGACAATGACTGCGTCAGGACCAAGTGAATACTTTATTTTCGAAACCGCCTCGGACATGTCCTCTACAAGAAATCTTTTTACATTCATACCCTTACTCCTCTTCGGTTATATTCCAATAACTTTCTCCGCATGTATTTGAACATCCGGCTCTATCTCACTGTATGACAGAACCACCAAATCTGGTACAAGCTGTTCCGTCATTCTCTTGAAGTGGTATCGAACAATCGGTGATGTTATGACTATAGGCTCGATACCCGTTCTTCCCAGGCTTTCAATGGCATCCTTCAGACCAATAAGGATCTTCTGTAGAACCTGGGGTTCCAGATTCACATAGGAACCATGTTTTGTCTTGTGTATGTTGTTTAGTATCAGCTGTTCAAGTTCCGGATCCAAGGTAATGGCAACCACCACCTCGTCCTTTTTCAGGAATCTGTGCGTAATGGTCCTTTTAAGACTCTGGCGCACATATTCCACCAACATCTCTATGTCTTTGGTAATTGTGCCGTAGTCTCCAAGGGCTTCCAGAATGGTGGGCAAATCCCTTATCGGCACTCCCTCTCTCAAAAGGTTTGCAAGCACCTTTTGAACCTCTCCCAGTGTTACCACATTGGGCACAACCTCCTCCACAAGAACCGGCTGCGTCTTTTTAACTATGTCAAGAAGATTTCTGACCTGCTGTCTTGTTAGAAGCTCGTGACCGTGTCTCTTAAGGACTTCAGTAAGATGTGTGGCAATAACTGAAGACAGGTCTATCAGTGTATATCCATACATTTCAGCCTTTGTCTTGTTGCTCTTATGTATCCATTTCGCCGGCAGACCAAAAGCTCTTTCAATTGTGTCCACTCCATCAATACTGTCAGGAGTGTCATCACTCTTTATGCCCAGGTAGTGGTCAGGCATGATCTCACCTTCTGCCACCTGGTTGCCCTTTATCTTGATAATATATGTATCGGGATCAAGCTGCATGTTGTCCCTCAGCCTGATTACCGGGATTATCATTCCAAGTTCTGTTGCACACTGCTTCCTTATCATTGTAACCCTGTCGAGAAGATCTCCCCCCTGGGATGCGTCAACAAGAGGTATGATGTTGTATCCAAATTCAAACTCAATCGGATCAATTTCAAGCAGGCTGTGCACATCTTCTGGTTTTCTTTTTTCCTTTGCTATCTGCTTTTCCCTCTCCGTCTCTATAATCTTAAGTTCCTTCTTCTTGTTTTTATTAAGAGTCACCGAGAGGAATATGAACAAGGAGCCCAATACAAGCAAAGGAATCTTTGGAAAGCCGGGTATGAGGACCATGAACAACATAATGCCGCCGGAGATTAATAGTATGTTGGCATTGCCAAACAGCTGCTCCTTCATGTCCACGCCCATGCTGTCTTCCGATGCACTTCTTGTTACAGTTATACCTGTTGCAGTGGATACCAAAAGTGCAGGCAGCTGGATTACAAGACCGCCTCCAACTGTAGCAAGCGCATAAACCTCCACCACCTGGCCAAAACTCATGCCGCCCTGCAGCATTCCAATAATTATGCCACCAATGAAGTTGATAATTGTTATCAGTATGCCTACAATGGCATCGCCTTTTACGAATTTGCTGGCACCGTCCATCGCTCCGAAGAAATCCGCCTCTCTCTGCACGTCTTTTCTTCTTTTCTTGGCAGTTTCCTCATCAATCAGCCCGGAGTTCAAATCCGCATCTATTGCCATCTGCTTGCCCGGCATTGCGTCCAGGGTAAACCTTGCCGCAACTTCAGCAACTCTTTCCGAACCCTTGGTAATAACTATGAACTGGATGGCAACAAGAATAAGGAAGACAATGAAACCTACTACCACATTGCCCGATATTACAAAGTTGCCAAAGGTGTTTATGACTTCTCCCGCCTGCCCGCTGTTTGAAAGAATCAGTCTTGTGGCTGATATGTTAAGGCCAAGCCTGAACAAGGTTATGATTAATAACAGCGAGGGGAAAATCGAAAACTGCAAAGGCTCGGTTATGTATAACGAGGTCAAAAGGACCACTATTGACAATACAAGATTTAGAAGCAATAGAAAATCCAAAGCTATTGTGCCAAGGGGTATGATAATAAGCACAATTATTGCAATTATGGCAAGAGATACAATTATATCCCCAATCTTAAGCATTAATAACCACCTCTGTAATTTCTCATCCTGTAAACATAAGCAAGTATTTCAGCCACCGCTCGGTACAGGCTTTCCGGAATCTGCTGCCCTATTTCTGTCGTGTCATACAGTGCTCTTGCAACTTCCTTGTTTTCCACAATCTCTACATTATTATCTTTGGCAATTTCCCTTATCCTAAGTGCCACATAACCTTTACCCTTTGCCAGCACTATGGGGGATGCGTGCTTTTCCGGATCGTACTTCAGAGCTACTGCATAGTGGGTTGGGTTTACAACCACCACATCTGCTTCCGGTACTGCATGCATCATTCTGCGCATGCCAATTTCTCTTTGTTTTTCCTTTATCCTGCTCTTTGTCTGTGGATTTCCTTCAAGCTGTTTGAATTCTTCCTTTACTTCCTGCTTCGTCATCATTAAGTTTCTTTCAAACATCCACCACTGGTAGAAATAATCAACAACTCCGATGACCAGAAGAAAAAGACCGCACCTCATTCCAACTTCCAATGCCAGGTCCACCATGAAATCAAGAGATGTACCCAGGTCATACACAACAAGAGCTGGTATTTCATCGACCTTCTTCCTTATGGTGGAGTATAGGACAAGTCCCAGTATCGTTTTTTTAACTATGGACTTGAAAAGCTCCTCCAAGGCTCTCATTGAAATTACTCTTTTAAGCCCGTTAATCGGATTCAGCCTGTCAAATCTTGGTCTTAGTGCCTTGGTTGTGAACAGAAATCCAATCTGCATGTAGTTGACAAGCAATCCTGTTAAAACCGCCGCCACAAGGACGGGAAATATGCATAGAAAAATGAATACAAACCCTTTTAACAGGTAATTGTGGACAAAGTCCTTGTCAAAATTAGTACTCTCAAGGTTCATGTCCATTCTTAGTTCTAGAAATACATTTGAAACCTTGAGCCCTATATATGATGAAAAGGTTTTAATTATGGTAACCAGGCTCAATAAAACCACTGCACTGGACAATTCCTGGCTTTTTAAAACCTCGCCTTTTTCCCTGGTATCCCTTCGTTTCTTGGGGGTTGGCTTTTCAGTTCTGTCGTCCATGGCCATGAACAGAATCACGCTGCCACACCTCCAAGAAGATCATTGATTGAATCATACATGCTGCTGAAAAGCGGCTGGGTCGTTAGCACAAACATGGGAGAAATCAAAACAAGCAGCATAAGCCCTATTATCAACTTGAGAGGTATGCCGATTATAAACATGTTCATCTGGGGAACTGTTCTCATAAGAATCCCCATGATCATCTCGGTAATGAAGGTGGCTGCCACAATCGGCATGGCAATCTGCACTCCCATAACAACGCAGGATGCAAACACGCTGACTATTACCCCTGCTATGTTAAAATTTATGGAATAATTGCCTGGCGGCAGGGTATAAAAAGTGTTGGCAAGTATTCGTATAAGTGCATGATGTCCGTTGGTTATAAAAAAACAAAGAATCATAATAATATTCAAAAGGTTTGCATTTATTGATACCTGAGTGCCCATTTCCTGGCTGAAAAGCTGTGCCATTCCAAATCCAATCTGCACGTCTATGAACTGCCCTGCCATATTTGCAACGGAAAACACCATGACAGTAACGTATCCAATCAAAAGTCCAACAAACAGCTCTTTCAAACAACTTATCGTATATTCGTAAAGGTTAAACACTTGACTACCTGGCGCTGGAAACAAATTGTATAGAATCAGACTGAGCATCACGCTAAAACCGATTTTGAACATCGCGGGTACATTCCTTCTGCCAAACACGGGCGAGAAGGTAAAAATTGCCGCTGTTCTAATCAGAATGAGCATGAAATGCATTGTAAAATTAAAAAGTACTTCTGTTTCCATTTAACAAATCCACCTAAACCATATGTGCCATGTAGTCAAAAATCATTGATGCAAAATCAATCAGTCTTGTTATCATCCAGGGCCCGAAAACAATCAGGGCAATGAAAATTGCCAGTATCTTGAGCACAAAACCTAACGACTGCTCGTTTATCTGGGTTGCTGCCTGAATAATTGATACGCAAAGCCCAATGACAATGGCAGATATCAGTATGGGAGATGCCACGGTCAGAACTACGGAAAGTGCCTCTTTTAAAATTGCAACAGCATCCGACTGGTCCATATCCTCAACCTCCAAAACTCTCTACCAATGTTTTTACTGTAAGGCTCCAGCCATCCACCAACACAAACAAAAGCACTTTAAAAGGCAGTGATATCATGGTCGGCGGCAGCATCATCATACCCATGGACATAAGCGTGCTGGCCACAATCATGTCAATTACAATGAAAGGTATCAGTATGAAGAACCCCATTTGGAAGCCTCTTTTAAGCTCGCTGATGGCAAGGGCGGGAACCACTGTAGTCATTGGGAGCTCATCGTATGTTTCAGGCGCTTCCTTTCCTGACAGCTCTATGAACAAGTTAAGGTCCTGACTGTAGGTATTCTTCAGCATGAACTCCTTAAGAGGTTTTTTTCCTCTGTCAAGAGCCTCCTGAGTTGTTATCTCTCCCTGCATAAGAGGCCTGTATGCTTCTCTGTTAATCTCAGACAAAACAGGCTGCATTATGAAAAAGGTAAGGAATAATGCAAGGCCAATTAAAACCTGATTCGGAGGCATCTGCTGTGCTCCTATACCGCTTCTTGTAAAGGAAAGCACAATTATGATTCTCGTAAAGCAGGTCATCATCAACAGTATTGCAGGAGCAATTGACAAGATGGTCAATAGGAGTATTATGTTGACTACGCTTGAGGAATTCTCCACCTCGGGAAAAGGTATGGGCTCTTCCTGTGCTATGACTATGCCAGGGACAAGCAGTGACAAGGCAATCAGGGCAATTACTATTGATGCCAGGAGGGTTGTCTTTTTAATCCTCTTCTTCTTTTTCATTGACAAACCTCCTTAGTATTTTGTCAAAAGGAATTTTTACCTGCATTGCCTCAAGCTCCGTTATTTCACCCTTGGGAAAGGTATCCAAAACATTTATGCTGTTTGGTGCAACACCAATAAGATACACCTTTTCACCCCTTGCAAGGAGTATGATGGACTTGTCCCTGTCCACAGGGATTCTTTCAATGACTTTCAGGTTTCTACCTTTAACAAGTGTGTATGACCTGACTGATATCCACTTTGTAACAAAGAAACATCCAACAAGCACAAGCACAAATACAATTATGTAAAACAACTCAGGCAATTTTACGCCCTTTCCTTCCTGACAACTCTTTTTTTGGACAACACTTCCGTTATCCTTACACCGTAATTTTCATCCACAACAACGACTTCGCCTTTGGCAATCAGCTTGCCGTTTACCACCACATCAACCAAATCTCCTGCGAATCTGTCAAGAACCACTACCGAACCCTCGTTAAGCTCAAGGATTTCCTTGATCATCTTTTTGCTTCTTCCCAGTTCAATGGTAATGGGCAGAGGCACATCCATAAGCAGATCCAAATTGTCTCCCACATCAACAACTTCCAGTTTTTCCTCTTTATCCTCATCATCAAAAGAATTGAGTTCAAGAGGAGCTACGTTCACTTTGGCAGAAGGCTGCCTTTTTGCTGTCTTTTCTTTCTTTTCCTCAACCCTGTCGGCTTTTGCCTCCACTTTGACCTCCTCCGTTTCCAATATTGTATGTGAGTCCTCTTCTTCCGTTCCAAGAAGTTTTCCCACAAACTTGATGGCATAGTCCTTGGGCATAATCTGCATTATCTCACTGTTGATTATGTCCTCGACCTCCATCTTGAAACTTATCTTCACAATCTCGTCGTCTTCGAGAATATTCTCCAGCTTGGTGTCTGCAAATCTGACTTCAAAAAGCTTGGGAGGAGCAATGGTAACACTTGTACCCAGTATCTCCGACATGCTCGTGGCAGCAGATCCCATCATCTGGTTCATGGTCTCACTAAGAGCAGACAGATGTATCTCATCCAGTTCCTCTCCTGGATTTGTGCCGTCTCCACCCATCAAGAGATCTGCAATTATAAGGGCGTCCACCATCTTGAGAACAAGGAATGAAAACCCTTCAATACCCGAAACATACTTCACCTCAATTCCCACATAGGGAATGGTGTAGGTTTCAGCCATTTTTCTCATGGTGGTAACGGAAACCTTGGGAGTTGTTATGTCCACCCTTTTTCCAAGTATCTCGTAAAGGGTGGTTGCAGCAGTCCCCATGGTTATGTTCCCTATCTCACCCAAAGTATCTATCTCTTCATCAGTTATCTCTACCGAGTTGCTTTTCAACAATGCATCAATTTCCGCTTGAGATAATATCCCACTCATCTATGTCGTCCTCCTCATATTCAATGTCAGTTATCATGATCGAATATCTTCTATCTTTAACTCCCAATTTTCCTTTGAACTTTGGCAGATGTTCAACATACAGATTTATTGGACTTTCCACCCTGTGGTCAAGCACAATAACGTCTCCTTCTTGTATGTTCATAACATCCTTGACACTGCTGAAGGTGTTGTTGAACCTGGCCACCAGGTTCAGCCTGGTAGTGTCAATTAGTTCTTTTATCTGTTCAGACATCTTGTCGGACTTCTGTTCTCCGTACACATTGTACATGGACTTGACCGAAAGCAGCTTTTCTATGGGCTTAATAGCCAGATGTGGAAGACAGAAATGTATAAAACCTTCCACATTGCTAATCTTTACATTCATAGTAACTATGGCAATCTGCTCATTGGTGGCTGCTATTTGTGCATACTGCGGGTTTGTCTCTATCCTCTCCAAAGAAGAGTCCACCTCCACCACCTTCTGCCATGCCTCGTCAAGAAGCTGCAGCATCTGCCTGAATAGCTTCTCCATTATTACAATCTCAATTTCTGTAAAATAGAGTTCCGGCTCTTCGTCAGTGATGGCTCCACCAAGCACC
>JAAYLF010000008.1 GCA_012522035.1 Clostridiaceae bacterium | reverse complement strand
GTTTTGCTTGAGAATATTGCAATATTACTTTTCTGTCTTGTAATGGTGGCTTTCATGGTGATTGTCATTATGAAGAAGCAGGCATCAAATGTTAAGGTAACCCGGACAAATTTTGCAGAAGGAGACAATCTTGTCAGTTTTGTTCACATATCCGACCTCCATATTCCGATGCACCAGGTTAGCTTTAAGAAGATTTGCGGAATAATCCAGGACGAAAGACCTCATTTTGTGGTTATAACTGGGGATTTGTGTTTGAACGGACATCTGGAAAAGCTTGAGAGTTTCTTGTACATGCTCTCAAACAGCGTACGCTGCCCAATATATATAACACTGGGGAACCATGACAATGCAATTTTCAAAGATGACCTTATTGCAAAAAGGGGGTATATAAAAGCCCTTGAGAACATCTCCCCATATATCAAAGTATTGGAGAATGATTTTTGTATATACGAAACTTTCGGCAGGAAGATCGTTATAGCAGGCTTGTGCGATCATCGGGATGATAAAAGCTATGAAGTTCTGGGAGAAGGCAGGGACAAGGAAGAATACATTGGAGCACTATTGGACTTGTGGAACAACAAGGCAAAAAAAGAGGATGCAACTTTGATTGTTGCATCCCATAATCCGGATGTAATGATATATGTAAATGAGAAAAAAGCGGATTTGTTCATATTCGGTCATACACATGGGGGACAGATCTGGCTTCCTTTCAGACTGGAATTCAAACTGCTAAGAGGAGACAAACTGCCGCATCAGGGTTATGTGTACGGCAGATATGAATACAAAGGAAATAACATGTATATAACCAGTGGTGTAGGGTGCACATTATTGCCACTCCGCTTTAGGTCGAGACCAGAAATCTGCGTGCATTTAATTTAATTCCGCAGGTTTTTCTGGCATGATTATTGCAGCAACAATATATGCAAGGAGACCTGTGCAGCCTGCAAAAAACAAAAGCACCCATGCAAGCCTTACCAATGTGGGGTCTATGTTAATGTATTCTGCAATACCCCCACACACTCCTGCAATCATTTTTTCTCTGCTTTTGTAAAGTTTCTTTGTTTCCATTTAAATACATTCCTCCTTAGTCAAATTTAATATCCACAGAACCAACACTGCAGTCAATCGTCATAGTGTAATCCGCATCGTTGAAAATATTCTGGGATGAAGATTTGGATAGACTTACACCTTCAATATCAACCGTTCCAATTGATACATTTATCTTGTAGTTGAAATCTTTGGGATGGTTGTCGAGTTCAAGTTCCACATTTCCAACGCTGCATGAAATGTCCGCATCACCGTCTATTCTGCCTTCAATTATTGTATCGCCAACTCCGGTGACAGACTTTAGCTCTTTTGCATACAGTTTGTCAACATGTATGGTACCTGCACCTATGTCAAAATTCACATTTTTTGCATGTAGTTTTTCAATTTTGATGGCAGCTGCACCTCCGCTTATGGCAGCTTCATCAAAGGAGTGATCTTTCGGAAGGGTTATCTCAATACTCATGTTGTTGTAGAGATTTATACCCAGGAATCTTCTCCAGCTTTTTCTGGTTTCTTTAAATTCAATTGACCATTTCCCGTTTTCAACATCGGAATGTATCAAGTCCAGAGGAACATTTTTTGCCTTGATTTTGAAAGTATCACCACTGCCTGTTTTTATCTTCACATCACAGGCGGCAAAGTCAAAGTCAATTGAGGATACATCTGTGTATTCTTTTTCAAAGGAACCGGTTTTGTAGTATCCCAGGTTGCCAATCAAACGACCTCCGTGTACAAATGCAACAATAGAAAGTGCAATGCCGAAGATAATAAAAACGCATGCGGTAATAATAGTGACTTTAAACAACGTTTTCATGTATATTCACCTTCCTTCTAAAGGGTAATTTGACAATATCTATAACGAATCTGATAACTGCGGGAATGACTGTAACGCATAACTTTACCAGCAGTGGTATTAATAAAAGCCCTATGCCGAACATTACAAGTCCTATTCCAAGCGCTAAAAGACCGTCAAATACTGAACTTGCAATAGCCACCGCACCTACAATTGATGTTACAATACCACCAATAAGAAGACCCAGGGCGGCTCCAAATATGCCAAACAAAATTCCTATTAAAGCACCAATCAACCCGATTATTACTCCAATAACGGATATCCATATGGGGAATGTAAGTATTGCTGCAATTACAATAAGTATGAGTAATGCAGGGTTTTTTGTGATGGAGGATTTTGTATTTGAAATGGGGGTGTTTGATTTTATGGTTTCTTCCTTTTTATCATTTTCACCCT
>JAAYLF010000100.1 GCA_012522035.1 Clostridiaceae bacterium | reverse complement strand
TCCTGGTGCATCGCAATTATTTCTTCCGGTGTAAACTTTTCAAAATACATGGGATTAATATGAATGCATGAATCTGTTTTGTCTCCCTGCAGGTACTTTCTGAAACTGGACCACTCGTATTCAGAAAGCTCCTGCAAATTCATTTTTGCTTTTTTATGTATTTCAACAGCTGCATTTCTAAGCTCATCCTCGTTGTTGATCGGAATGGAGTAAAATTTGCAGCCAAAAATTCTTCCATGTCTTTTCTGGTTGAAATCTTTAAAGGTTCTTTTGTTGAAATTCATTGTGTATCTTCCAATCGAGTACTGCATTAAATCGGATATATCTTTAAAGCTGCCTCTCTTTGGCCTTAATAACATATCGTATCTGTGCCTGACAAGACAGAATGCAAATATGTCAATAAAGTATTTTTCAGCATAATTGTTTACAAGGTCGCAAAAGGACAGGATATCCGTTCTGTCCCTGAATATGCTGGTCTTGTCAACACCATAGTTGTATACATGGTATGTCTGATAGTATGTGCTTTCTTTTCTTTTCAATTTGTACCTCCGGAAGATTATATATAATATTAAAAAAGGAACTGCTTTTTCAAACAGTTCCTGGAGTGAAAATAAGACCATCAGTTACTTCTCTGCACTTTTTACTTCATTTTCATTTGCCATTCCATAATACTTGTACCCGTTAAGCTCCTTTGGTAGTCTCACAACTATTTCAAAATATGTATCTCTGTCGAATTGCGCGGTTTTTGCATTAATGCCAAGCTGTTTGAAGACTGCTACACTTTTCTTTATACCAGAGATGAAGGAATCAATCTCGTTTAACGCATCCTTTACGCTAGGATGTCTTTCATGAACCTTGCTTGCTCCTTTTCCTTGAGCAAAGTAACTGTCGCTCTTTTTGTCACCCTTTGCAGCCTCAAGTGTTTTTGATATTAACAGCTCCGTCTCGGCTACTGAAAAGGCCCTGTCTGTAACTATCTTCAATACTTTCAACTGAAGCTGTTCATTCGGCAGCCTGAGAAGAGCCCTTGCGTGTCTCTCAGTAAGGCCGTGTTCGCTTAATACCTTAACCACATTTGGAGAAAGCCTTAAAAGCCTTATTTTATTGGCTATTGCAGACTGGCTTTTTCCAACTCTTCTAGCGACTTCTTCTTGTGTCATTCCATGTTCGACTATTAATCTATTATAAGCTTCAGCAAGTTCCATGTAATCCAGATCTTCTCGTTGTATGTTTTCCACTATTGCATGTATTGCCGCTTCATTGTCATTAATGCTTAATACTATGGCAGGAATGTCTGTTTTTCCTGCAATCAGAGATGCCCTGTACCTTCTTTCGCCAGATATAATCTCGTAATAACCATCGCCCATATCCCTGACAAGTATAGGCTGCAAAACTCCAAACTCCCTAATGGAATCAGAGAGTTCGTTCAGGGACAGTGTTTGAAATATCTTACGCGGTTGAAATGGACTACATCTGAGACGATCAAGAGGTATTCGAACTACATTTTCCTGGTAATCCTTCTTTTGCTCAACACTCTTTCTCAAGTCTCTCAGTCTCACAAAATCACTTCTTCTCTCAAATTTTGTCATAGTATTTTTCATTATACTTGTCCACATGTTTTTTTCAACACTGTGAAAAAACGAAAAACTTGAGATTTTCGACAAAATCGACACGCTTCGACAAAATTACCTATTATGCAAGAGGCTTTTTTGTCGGCATACCAGGTTTTCTTGGATAATTTGTCGAAGTATGTTTATCCTTTTTGAAAACATATATTATTCTTTGTATTACTTCATCCTCATTATATAATTCAAGAAACTCTTTTTCATACAAGCTTCCGCCAAGTACTTCCAAGGCCTTGTCATAATTATCCTCTTCCTTGGAACCCTTCATGGCTAGAAAGTATCCACTGACTTTAACGAGTGGAAGACAGTACTCAAGAAGAACCGGCATTTGAGCAACTGCCCTTGCAGTTGCAAAATCATACATTTCCCTGTGTTCCTTTTTCTTTCCTACCTCTTCTGCTCTGGCATGAATGGCATGAATGTTCTTTAGACCAAGTTCATCCACCACATCATTCAAAAATGCCACCCTTTTAATCAAGGAATCCACCAAAGTTACCTTCATGTCCGGACATACTATTTTGAGCGGTATGCCGGGAAAACCCGCTCCTGTACCTATGTCAATAAGGCTATTGCCAGATAGTATCTGAATATATGGATACAAGGTAAGAGAGTCAAGAAAGTGCTTGACTGCAATATCCTCATCCTCGGTAATTGCAGTTAGATTTACAACCTTGTTTCTTTCTTTAAGCATGGAAGAATAGGTGCAAAACATGTGCATTTGTTCTTCGGACAGTTGTATTCCAAATTCTTTTGCACCTTCATAAAGCATTTCAACAGCCTTTTTGTTCATCATTATTCCTTCCTTTTTGTCAGGTAGATATATAAAGCGGTGATATCGGCAGGGGATACTCCGAGAATCCTGCTAGCCTGTCCAATGGAAGCAGGCCTTACCTTGCTAAGTTTTTCTCTTGCCTCCAAGCTTAGATTGCTAATTTCATTGTAATCAATGTCTTCAGGGAGAAGTTTCTTCTCCAGCTTTCTAAACTGCTCCACCTGTTGAAGCTGAAGCTTGATATATCCGGAGTATTTGACATTGATACATACCTGTTCTATCACACTCTTTGGGAGTGTCCGTCGTACGTAATCAAGACCCTTGTCCTTCAGGTTGAGTTCTTCGATTTTCAAGACATCCTCATACTCTACTTCAGGCCTTCTTAACAGCTCTTCCAGCGACGCTCCGCTTTTCAAAGGAGTCGACCCTATTTTCTCCATATACTCTATAACACTTGGAGTAGGGGACACATGGGTTTTTGAAAGTCTTTCAAGCTCTTCCTTGACAAGCCTGTATTTTTCCTTGAATTTTGCATATCTTTCTTCTGATATAAGGCCGACTTTGTAACCTTTCTCAGTGAGCCTTTCATCCGCATTGTCCTGCCTCAAAAGAAGCCTGTATTCACTGGCAGAGGTCATCATTCTGTAAGGCTCCCTTGTACCTCTTGTCACCAGGTCGTCTATAAGCACACCTATATATGCTTCGGATCTGTCTATAATCAGTGGTTCTTTGCCCAATAGTTTCAAGGCACAGTTTATGCCTGCCACCAAGCCCTGGGCTGCGGCTTCCTCATAGCCTGAGGAACCGTTTATCTGCCCGGCAAAATACAGACCGTCAACAATTCTGCTCTCAAGGGTGAGTTTTAGAACCCTTGCGTCTATTGCATCGTATTCTATAGCGTATGCAGGCCTCATTACAGAGACATTTTCAAGGCCTTCCACACTCCTCATAAACTCCATCTGTACATCCTCTGGAAGACTGGAAGACATGCCCTGAAGATACATCTCTTCCGTGTTGGCACCCATTGGTTCTACAAATACCTGATGCCTGTCCTTGTCTGAAAACCTTACCATCTTGTCTTCCAGTGACGGACAGTACCTCGGACCAACTCCTTCAATGGTTCCATTGTACATGGGAGAACGGTGTATATTCTTAAGTATTATTTCCTTCGTCTTTATATTCGTATGGGTAAGCCAACAGGGCACCTGTTCTATTTCCAATACTTCCGTCTCAAAAGAGAAGGGGACCACTTCATCATCCCCTGGCTGGGGAACCATATTGGAAAAATCTATGCTCCTTCTATTTACCCTAGCCGGTGTACCTGTTTTAAGTCTTATCAACTCAAATCCCAGATTTCTTAATGTATCAGACAGCCTTATGGATGGAAAAAGTCCGTCAGGTCCGCTCTGATAGCTTACATCACCAATTATTATTCTTCCATTCAAAAATGTACCAGTGCATACAATTGCTGCTTTGCATTTGTACACAGCACCGGTATGTGTTACCACATGCGTAACTCTCCTTATTCCATCCTCTTCAACAGTTTCTATATCCACAATCTCTGCCTGCTTCAGATCAAGGTTTTCCGTAAGCTCCAGAACATGCTTCATCTCCTGCTGATATTTTCTTCTATCTATCTGGGCTCTCAAAGATTGCACAGCAGGACCTTTTCCTTTGTTCAGCATCCTTATCTGAATGGCTGTTTTGTCAACAATTTTTGCCATGGCACCGCCTAAGGCATCAATCTCCCTTACCAACTGACCCTTTGCCGAGCCACCAATACTGGGATTGCATGCCATGTTGGCTATACTGTCCAGATTCATTGCAAATATTACGGTTTTAACGCCAAGTTTTGCACAAGCCAAGGCAGCCTCGCAACCTGCATGGCCTGCTCCAATAACTGCGACATCATATTCTCCAGCGATAAATCTCAATTTTGTTCCCTTCCTATTTACCAAGACAAAATCTCGAAAAAATATTATCCAATACTTCTTCGTTTACAGAAGCGCCTGTTATTTCTCCCAAGGTATTTACTCCGTTCCATATGTCGAACGCAATAATATCAAGGGGCATTCCTGTGTTGTAGTTTTCCACGGCTTTCTTTAGTGATGCAAGGCTTTTGTCTATAAGGTTTTTATGTCGTACGTTTGTAATTATGTTCTCAGTGTTTATTCCAATTTTTTCTTCAGAGAAGTACTTCTTTATTCTGCCAAAAACCTCTTTAATACCAATATCTTCAGTAAGAGATGTTTCTATAACATCATAATCCCTGAGTTTTTTTACCAGATCCTCCAGGTAATTCTCTTCAATGTCAATTTTGTTGAGAACTACAATAAGAGGTTTATTTATTGACAGTATCTTTTCGTCTATATCAGGTTCTGTACTGTCAATCATGTATATTACAATATCTGCTTCCTGTATCTTTTCTTCTGCCTTTTTTACTCCAATTTGTTCTATTACATCCTCCGTTTCCCTAATACCGGCAGTATCCGTCAAAATCACTGGTATACCGTCAATTTCAATGTATTCTTCAATCGTATCCCTCGTGGTTCCAGGTATGTTGGAAACTATTGCCCTGTTGTATCCGGCAAGAGCATTCATAAGGGACGATTTTCCTACGTTTGGTTTTCCAGCAATGGTAATCTTTAGTCCTTCCCTTATCAATCTTCCTTGTCTGTAGCTTTTGGAAAGCTCCTCAAGCTCATTAATTACATTGTTTAGGGTTTTCATAGTAACATCTGCAGTTACAAGTTCCGATTCGTATTCCGGGTAATCAATGTTAACTTCAATTTCAGCAAGAACTGAAACCAGCCCTTGTCTGATTCTTTCTATCTGTTTTGACAATCTGCCGCCAAGCTGCTCTATTGCTGCTTTTCTTGCCTCTTCAGTATGGGAATTTATCAGGTCAATGACAGCTTCCGCTTCGGACAAGTCAATCCTGCCATTCAAAAATGCACGCTTGGTAAATTCACCCGGTTCGGCACATCTTGCTCCCATACGGAATACAAGTTCCAGAACCCTTCTCAAAACTGCGTAACTTCCATGACAGTTTATTTCAATAATATCTTCCCTGGTATATGTGTTAGGGGCATCCATTCTGGTCAGCATGCATTCGTCCAGGATCTCGCCGCTTTCCAGATCCCTGATAAAACCATACTTTATTGTGTGGGATGGCATTTTTAGTACAAAATCCCCTAAACGACCATTAGCCATGCAAAAAATCTTGTTTGCGATGGCTATTGATTCCTTCCCACTTATTCTTATTATGCCTATACCGCCCCTTCCAGGCGGTGTTGAAATAGCTGCTATTGTGTCTTCAACATAGTTCATTAGTATCTCTTTCTATATGAACCTCTGTATTTGTTGCTGCGAAGATTAGCATTGGGCTTCAGCCTAACTGTAACACACCTGTTTGGCTCTTCTCCCTGGCTTACAGTCTCTACATAGTCATGATTCTGCAGTTCAGTATGGATAATTCTTCTTTCATAAGCCTGCATAGGTTCAAGAGAAACAGGTCTTCTATATTTTACAACTTTTGCTGCGGTTCTGTTTGCAAGGCTTCTTAGGCTTTCTTCTCTCTTTTTTCTGTAGTCTTCCACGTCAACAATTACGCGTCTGTAAGTTTCCTTTTCCTTGTTGATAATCAGGTTGGAGAGATAATTGAGTGCCTGCAGTGTATCTCCATGTCTGCCTATAAGGAAGGAAACATCATCACCATAAATGTTTGCCCTCAATGCGTCTTCGTCATTCTCAATGTTCATACTTACCTCTACACCCATTGTATCCACAACAAGATCCAAGAATTCTCTTAAAACCTTGCTGTCCGGTTTGTTTTCCGTAACTCTAACTCTAGCTTCTTTTCCTCCAAACAAACCCAATACTGCTTTGGAACCTTCCTCAAGAATATCAACTTCCGCATCTTCAAGATCAATATTGAGTTCCGCCAAAGCCGCGTTAATGGCTTCGTCTACTGTACGTCCGCTTTTTTCAACACTCTTTGCCATTATACATTACCTTCTTTCTTTTTTTGAAAAACTTTCTTAGTTATATAATTCTGTCCTATTCCAAGTACATTGCCTATTATCCAGTACAGACCCACGCCTGCAGGAACATTGAATGTAATGAGCAATGATATAAACGGCATAACCTTGGTCATCGTTTCCAAAGGATTTGATGCTTTTTCTTTGTTATCTTCCTTCTTCTTCTTTTCGGCGGTGTTTGTTGTTGTGGTCTTTTGTATAAGATAT
The DNA here is from genome assembly GCA_012522035.1 of Clostridiaceae bacterium. GTDB lineage: Bacteria > Bacillota > Clostridia > UBA1212 > DUPL01 > DUPL01. The sequence continues at coordinate 1,799 of JAAYLF010000100.1, read as the reverse complement.
GATGTCAGTGCGGATATAATTGGTATCAAAAGCAATGGCAAATAAACCTTTGGTTCTGAAAACAACTTTGTCAGGGAAGGAGTCATACCAAGGTCAAATATTTTAAAGAACTTCATGTTAAGGAGCTGTCCCCCGGTAATGTGTTCCGACACTTCCGCCAGCTTGTCCGTGTTCTTTAGGAAAAAGTCATTAATTACTATTTCGCTTACAGTTTTACTGTTTGATATGTTCTGGGCACCAGCCACAAAGTTCCTTAGGGCGGTTAAAGCACTTGCGGAAACACCGGAGATATAGGTCAATGGCTGGGTTACTATGCGATACAGCGAAATAATAAGTGGGAATTGAATCAACATAGGCAAGCAACCTGCCATGGGATTTACGTTATACTTTTGGTATAACTTCATCTGCTCCTCATTAAATTTTTCCTTGTCATTTTTGTACAGTCGTCTTAGTTCTTCTATTTCTGGTTGGAGTTCCTGATTCTTGATCAATGACTTTTGCTGTTTCAAGTTAAGGGGAAAGAGCAATATTCTTACGAATATTGTGAAGTATATCAAAGTAAGCCCATAACTTTGAAAGGCAATTGTGTCATATATCAGTTTCATTAATACTCCAAACGGCTTGATTATAAAATCCAAATTATGCTACACTTCCTTTTACTTATTTTACAGGGTCATATCCTCCTTTGTTAAAAGGATTGCACCTCAAGATTCTCCAAATTGACATCACAAGTCCTTTTACAGCGCCATGTTTTTCTATTGCTTCAATTGCATACGATGAACATGTAGGATAAAACCTGCAGCAAGGTTTTTTCAAAGGTGACAAATATTTTTTATATATGCCGATGATCCAAATTAATACCGTTTTCAGCTTAATCACTTTCTTCTTTTTTGAAAATTCCCAGTTTCATACCAAGCTTCTTGAATTCGCTATCTATATCATGAAACGACGGCAAAGAAACGGCCTTTAGTCTGTTGTTTGGTGTTTTTGCTGCCCGGACGGTCGACTTTACCAAAACTACTATGTCGTATCCTGTCAATATGCTCTCTTCACTTAATCTGTAGCTTTCGCGAATTAGTCGTTTGACTCTGTTTCTTTGTACAGCAATGCCAACTTTCTTGCTGATGGAGATACCTAATCTGTTATATGAAAAACCGTTTTCCAAAGCATATACCACAATATGTTTTCCCGCCTTGTACTTGCCTTTTTTAAAAACCCTTGTGAACTCTCTGTTTGTTTTAAGCGAAACCGTGTTTTTCATACACATCTATCTCCAAGCACCGCTGCGTAAAACCCTTGATTTTACGCAGACAGAATTTTTCTTCCCTTTCTCCTTCTAGCTTTCAGAACCTTTCTTCCGCCTCTTGTTTTCATTCTTGCCCTGAATCCATGAACCTTGCTTCTCTTTCTTTTCTTTGGTTGATATGGTCTAATCATTTCTACATCACCTCCAACTGTAATCTAAATTGGACCCTTAAATACATCCAAATCAGCGTTATTATATATAAAGATTTTAAATCTGTCAATAAAACTGTTTGGCTCATGGGTAGAGGGCATGAGCTCAAAAATGCATCCGTGAATTTAAATTGTGAATTATTTTCAGGTTTGTTTCAATATACAGTATTCAAAATGATTCCTTACCACAAAACATTGAAATCATGCATATTTATGACAGTTTGTCCGCTCTGTCGGCATCCAATATTCTGTTGCACTCGTTATTTATATTTGATATATTATTTATACGTTCTTATCAGAACAGTTCATGATTATACATAAGATAAAATTTCCAGATTACTAAT
>JAAYLF010000099.1 GCA_012522035.1 Clostridiaceae bacterium | reverse complement strand
ATATTGAACTTCTCAATCAAACCCAGGACTGTCTTTACATAAATCCTGGTCGGTCTCAAAAGTTCTTCCGCCAATGTGCAGTTTAATGCTGTAACAAACTCGTTCATTCTCTCAAAGCTTGGATTGAACACTTTCCTTACAAGAGAATATCCGTTGCTGTGAAGACCGGACGAAGCCAATCCTATCAGTTTGTCTCCAGCCTTGACATCTTTTCCATTGATTATCTTGGACCTGGAAACAGCTCCGACAGCAAACCCCGCTATTTCAAACTCCCTGTTGTTGTAGAATCCGGGCATTTCAGCAGTTTCTCCGCCTATCAGAGCACAGCCTGCCTGCACACAACCATCAGCTACACCTTTGACAATATCTGCAATAACCGCAGGCTGATTCTTGCCCACTGCGATATAGTCGAGGAAAAACAGAGGTTCTGCGCCGCTGCACACTATATCGTTTACGCACATGGCAACGCAGTCAATTCCTATGGTATCAACCTTGTTCATAATAAAGGCGATTCTGAGTTTGGTGCCAACACCGTCAGTGCCTGAAACCAGCACAGGATCTTCATACTTGCTCAAATCGAGCTGAAACAGTGCACCAAAACCCCCTATGTCGGATATGACCTCAGGCCTGTAGGTGCGCCTTACATGATCTTTCATTAATCTGACAGCTTCATAACCAGCCTCAATATCAACGCCTGCATCTCTGTAACTACTCATGTTTCCTCCTTAAAGATCAGCTAACTTTTGTTGTAGAGCACTGTTTTTCTCTTCAACCTTCTTTTTCATATCATTCTTGTATTCCAAAAGAACCTTTTTGAGATTATCATATTTCAACGACAATATTTCACATGCAAGAATTCCCGCATTCAATGCACCGTTTATGGCAACGGTGGCTACTGGAATTCCTGGCGGCATTTGAGCTATGGACAACAAAGCGTCCATTCCATCCAATTCTCCACTAACGATGGGAACACCTATTACAGGAAGAGTTGTATATGCTGCTATCACACCAGGCAAATGTGCAGCCTTGCCTGCTGCGGCAATAATTGCATCAAAACCGTTTTCAATTGCGTTTTTGGCGAGATTTGCAGCTTCATCCGGTGTTCTGTGGGCTGAACACACCTTGCATTCAAAGCCGATTTCGAATTGTTTTAGAATTTTGAGACAACTTTTCATAATTTCAAAATCAGAATCACTGCCCATTACAACCAACACTTTTGGTTCAGCCATTTGTTATCCTCCGATTTGATATGAAATAACGGATGCGGAACAAATCCGAATCCGCTGTCATTATAGCATAGCATTTTTTTGTTTGCAAGAATGTTATAGACCTAAACAATACATAAAATGCAACTAAAAAATTTTAAAACTCAATATTTCTTTAATTCAACTGTTTTTATCATACCTTTTTCTGAAATAATCAGCCGTTCTGTAATCAATGATATCCTTCATGTGTTTCGCAAAAGCCTGCAATTTTGCAAGTTCCTCCAATTGACTGTTCAGTGAAATCAAATACCCTTCCTTCTCTGCAAAAAATCCATTTCCGGATTTTATGAGATAAAATATTGGATTTCTAAGCGCTCCCTTTATGTATCTATCCTTGTCCCATTCTTTAAAATCCCTTGTTCTCTTGTCCCTGGCAAGATCCACCCATCTTGTGCCTTTATCATAAAATCTTTTGTAATTTTTGTACACATCATCCTCAGTCAAATCCATTTTAATGCTACCATCGTTGTAAAAGGCAAGCAGGATCGGCATCTTGTACGACTTTGTCATACTTGTTGTTTCCAGTGTATTAAGAAACTCCCTTCCAATACCATTTACAAGCATCTTCTCCTCTTCGTCAAGCTCGCCCCTTTTATCCAAAAAACCAAGAAAGTCGCTGAATGGATTCACTTTTGGATTATTCATACATAGAGTGTACACGTCTCCATCCATGTTTGTGAAAAACTCCATCCTGGAAAGCTTGTCCTGTCCTGTTAATCCTTTCACTCTTTCATATTCCAGAACGATCCTGTCTTCAATACCAAGTTCCCGCGTTGCCATTTCCCTAAACAGATCAATAATTTTAAGATCAAAATTGACAAAGCAGCCTTGCGGATACTCAAGCTTGTGTTCCACAAGACCAGTTAGCGCAACTTCCTTGTCATATTTCTGTCCGCTCAGCAAAAAAGGCACCTTGCCACAAAGAGCATAATTGCCAATAAAATCAAGAACGGTCAAATACTCTTTTCCCTCACTCTTTCTAAGCCCCCTGCCAAGCTGCTGTAAAAAAACAACAGGAGACTCTGTCTGCCTCAAAAACATGACCATGTCTATGGAACATATATCAACACCCTCATTGAACATGTCTACGGAAAAGACAACATTTATCACCCCCTTTTCAAGCTTTTCCATGGCTGCCTGCCTGTCCTCAGAATACTCGCCATCGCCGTTACTGTATACTGCAACAGAAGCAGTCCCCCTTTTGTTGAATTGCTTTGCCATTTCCTCGGCATGTTTTCTTGTGCTGCAAAAACCCATGGCCCTTATGGAATTGTGTTTTTTGTAGTGCGCATATATCAAATCATACCGTCTTTCAACCAAAAGCTTGTCTTCCAGCTCCGCCGACACGTATCTGCCATTTACAATTCTGATGGTGGAATAATCAACCGTATCATCATAAATCCCGAAATATCTGAAAGGTACGAGATATCCTTTGTTTATGGCGTCCTTCAATCCGATTTCATAAGGCACATTGTAATCACACAAGGCATATATGCTTCTTCCATCCATCCTTTCAGGAGTGGCTGTCAAACCCAAAAGAAACCTGGGTTTAAAGTATTCAATAATATTCATGTACAAATTTGCAACAGCATGATGAAACTCGTCGATAATAACATAGTCAAAATAGGTGGGTGAAAAGAATTTTTCATTTAAATAGTTTTCCTTCCCAAACTGTAAACTGAAGCAAAAACAACATTTCGATCGCAATCCTTGATTTTTGAGTTGAAAAAGCTAAAATTCTCCTCATTCCTTACATTCCTAAAACTCTCATATGCCTGTCTTAATATTTCTTCCCTATGGGCAACAAACAACACCCTTTTGAAGCTGAGCGAATCAAAAGCAGCAAGATATGTTTTTCCAACACCTGTAGCTGCATGAATTAAAACCTTGTCCGCCCCCTCTTCTCTTGTTGCTTTTAGGGCATACAAGGCTTCAATCTGTGCTCCTCTTGGCACATACTCTCTGGATTTCTTTTCGTTCTTTTTCAGTTCCCCAATTATTAATGGCTTTTTCCAGTTCCTTGAGTACTCTCTAAGAACCTCGTCATCAACAACTATTGAATGATTGTAGAAAAGATCTTCAAACTCCTTTACAAACTTGTCAAAACCCTCTTTGTCCACACTTTCAGAAAGCCTGTAGTTCCACTCTACTCCATCGGTTAATGCACTGATACTAAGATTGGACGAACCAATGTACAGCTCACTGT
>JAAYLF010000098.1 GCA_012522035.1 Clostridiaceae bacterium | reverse complement strand
TTCTCTGTTTGGGGCAGAAAAATCGTTTCATTTACTTCTTCAGTTTTGTACTTACTTTTTCACTTAACCCTCCGAAAACTGTGCAAACTGGTACATGTTGTCATGTCTTAATGCACTCATGTACATGTCAAAGTCTATGTCTATGATGTTTGTGAAATAATGGTTGAAGTGTTTTTCGCCCATGCTGTCTTCCCATTCGATATAGTAGAAGTCTTTTTCGTTTTCTGTGATGGGGATTTGGCAGACAAGGCAAGAACTATCCTTTTGTGCATTAAAAATGCCTTTTGCCACCACCAGATTGTCTGAAAACCTTGTTACAGCATACTTTAAAAACGCATCATCCTGCGTATCATTTACCGCATACAGCGAAAGCATGTTTTTTTCAGGCTCATCGCACATAAGGCATAGAGGTGCCTGGGAACGATTTATGTAGTGGTAGGCCAGTTTTTTTACAAAATAGTAGTCAACTACCGCATCGGAAATTTGTGGCCAGCCATCAAGAAGATTCCACCACAAGATACCTGTTCTCCTCCATTTGGAGATGCGGAACCGCTCTATAAAGTATTTCTTTGCCTCTGCCTGGGATATCTGGCTCATATATGCAAAGGTGTTTATGTCGTCAGGAAGTGATCCGAAAAGAGTCTTAACCTGATCTGCCATAAGTCCAATCCTGTATGAAAACTCAACACCCATTTCCGTTTCCATGCAGGATGCATGAACCTGCCACTCAGGTACTGTGCTGCCGTCTTCCTCAAATATTGGCCACAACTTGTCTTCGGGTATAAATTTCTTGAGAGAGAGCGGTGAAGGGCAGCCGTGATAGCCGGTTTCAGACGCAAAGTGGCATACGCTGTTTTTGTAAAAGCTGCCTTTGAAATAGTCTCTAGGACCCCATAGATGGTCTTCGCTCAAAGGCTTTTGGGACTCAAAAGCATGTTTCTCTATATATGGGGAGCTGGGAAGGTATGGCTGTGCAAAGTCATGAATCCTGCAGACTTCTTTCAGGGTTTTGCGTGTAATTATGTTGTCATTTGGGTCTGCTATATTGTTATGAATGACTTGAAACAAATCACACTCATTATGCCCCGCCCACAACACAAGAGAAGGATGATTTCTCAATTTCTTTACAATGTATGCAGCTTCCTTTTCTGTTTTCTTCTGGAACTCTTCATCCTGTGGATAAACACCACAGCCCATGGCAAAATCCTGCCACACCATTATTCCTTTTTCATCGCAGAATTCAAAAAAGGCATGTCCTTCGTATACATTGCCGCCCCAGCATCTGACCATGTTGTATCCAATGTCATCCATAAGCTCCAATGCTTTTGGCAGCCTGTTTATATCATTTGAATGAAACGCATCAAGAGGTACCCAGTTTGTTCCCATGCAGAAAATTTTTTTGCCATTAATTTTAAAGACAAACTCTCCGCTGCCTGATTCGTCGGTTGTAGAGGTTCTGACAAGTTCAACAGTCCTTATGCCTATCTTTAGTTTTTTCTCGTCAACAAGCACATCCCCTCTATACAAGGAAACAGTTGTATTGTACAGATTTGGTTCTCCTGCATTCTTTGGATACCATAGCCTGGCATTGTCCACCAAGATGGACATGGCCCCATAAGTGTGAAAAAGCCTTTGAGACATTTCAAAAGTGGAATCTTTGCATTCTCCTTTGACTTTAATCACCAAATCCTTTATCAGGTCCGCATCGGTTTCAATATTGTAGAATGCCCAAATGTATGCAGTGCTGCTTTCGGGAGAAACGGATAATGTATAGATATAAATGTCTTCTATCCTTTCGCTCTTTTTCCGTACAAGCTTTACTTCTTTCCAAATGCCGCCGGATACGATACGAGGCATTATGTCCCAGTCAAACATGGATGCAGCTTTTCTTATCCTTAAGCTTGCATAATTGTATCTAAGGGCGAAGTTTAGTGGTGTAAGCTCATGATTTCTTGCTTCAATTGTGGCTGGATATATGTGAACCAAAAGCTCATTGTTTTTTTCTCTTAGATATTCTTCAACCAAAAACTCATGGGCAATAAACATATTGTCCACATGGCCTAAAAAGATACCATTTAAAAAAATATCTGCAATGGTATCAATACCTTCAAATACAAGGTATGTTTTTGAGTTTTCTTCCCTGTTTTCCAGGTTGTCGAATACTGTGGTGTAGAACAAATGCAGGTTTTCAAGTTCCTGCATTTTCAACACATTTGTCCCATAAAAAGGATCCTCGATAAGACCTGCTTCCAGCATGTCCAGTTCAAAGTTGCCAGGAACTTTTGCAGGTATTGATTTATAGTTTTCCTTGAGTTCGTCTATGGTTTTAGGATTAAACTTTTTATTCTTAACTTCATGATTAGGTATTATGTACAAGTCCCAGTTTCTCATTTTCCATACCTCGCTAAACATAAAAAAAGAAAGGCAGAATACTGCCTTTCTTTGCAAAAAAACATTATTGCTCTACATGGTAGTGCTCATCCGCAAGAACCAAGTTGTCAATGGCAATGTGGTTGTTATTGTTCCAGAAGAATCCAATGTTGTCATGTTTGTACAAGGATGTGTTGGTGTGTTCCAGAACAAGTTGTTTGTTGATATAGATCTTGATTGTGTTGTCGGATGTAAGCTTGATTGCAAGGTGGAACTCTTCGTTCAGGCCAATTTCCGAAACAGTAGCATCCTTTAAGAGTCTGGTGCCATCCCTGTTGTTTTCAAGAATTTTAACTTTCTTGTCTTTTGGCCAGAAACCTGCAATTATTTTACTCTCCATCAGATTTGGACCGATCCAGCATCCTATGTAGTTTTCAGTATCTGGCTTATGCTCCAGGAAAACCACATCCATTGCCAAGGTGAAGTTTGAAAGCTTTCCACCAACCCTGGCTTGCAGTGCATAAGCACTAAAATCTGCAATAAGTTTACCGTTTTCCACCTTGAAGGCCTGCAGCTCCCATTCGTTCTTTGACCTTTCGGGATCTGAAAAGTCGTCCTGTATATAGATGACAGGTTCAGGAGCTGATGTTTCACCTGGTTCAGTGGTTGGTTCTGCAGTCGGTTCTTCGGTAGGCTCCTCCGTTGGCTCTTCGGTAGGCTCCGGAGTTGCCTCGTCCGTCTTATCCGGTGTTGGTTCCTCTGTTGATGATGCTGTCGCAGTAGGTTCAGGATCTTCGCCCTGATTCTGACAAGCACTGAACACTACAATGAAAGCAGCTACGAGCATAAACAGTACTAGCAATTTGACTATCTTTTTGTTCATTTTAAAACCTCCTGTTATATTTTAATGTGAAAGCACTACTTTCACATTATTGTTCAACGTTATTTCGTCAGGTTTAACGATGCAGTCGTAGGCACATATGTTTACTCCGTTGTCCCGTGCTTTTGCAAGAATGTCGGCAAACTCCTTGTGTATTAATCCGTTGGGTGTAAAGTATGCAACATCCTTCATCTGTACGACAAAAATTATGTATGCTTTGTGCCCGTTTTTTACTGCATCAATCAACTCCTCAACATGCTTTATTCCTCTTGCTGTAGGTGCGTCTGGAAACATGGCAATGTTGCCAGACTCTTGTGTAACTCCCTTTATTTCTACGTATATTTTATCACTTTTTGTTTGAACATAGAAGTCAAATCTTGAATTTTTATATGTTTTTTCCCTTTCATATCCAATTAATTGGGGAAACAGATCTTTCATGTTCTCTTCTATAACCCAATTTGGGACAATACTATCTATATTAATTAACCTGTCACCTTTTCTGGCAGCTATGAGGTCATACTTTGTCTTTCTCTCCGGTTTGTCAACTTCCTGAACATATACCTCTGTATCAGGCAGAAGGATTTCCTTCAACCTTCCGGTGTTTTTTACATGACAAGGTGCAATCTCACCACCCATCTCCACATATGCTGTAAATCTATCTTTCCTTGAAATAAATTTACAATTTCTAACGTTTTCGTATTTCATGTATCTCCTTGTTGCTTTTTCTAAAGTTCTTTTATA
>JAAYLF010000097.1 GCA_012522035.1 Clostridiaceae bacterium | reverse complement strand
TTTAGAACAAAAATAGCGAGTGAAATTATTTTTTTACATCACCGTGAATAATTCAGGTTTATATATGAATTTAGATTATTTCTTTATTATTGCTTTTCGTTTAAAATGTCTTTGCTTATCATCGAAAGCGTAAACTGAACTGTACTTAGTTTATTTCTTGTTTTTCCGAAATTTCCTGGTGAAGAATAACACAGAAGCAATTGTAAACCCATTTATGCACAGTACCATTATTGTAATAATGAACTCTGGAGAACCAGGCTGGTTAAGCGGTAGTACGAAAAGCGCCATGATAAAAAGTACAATTGCTAGATATATTATTTCTGTATACCTATTGCTGTTTCCCATTTCCAATCCGGTATCCTTTCAATCATATGACATGCTACCATCTCGCCATCCAGTTCATTTAAAACAGGTTCTTTTTGAGTACATCTTTCCTCTGCATAAGGACAGCGGGGATTAAAACGGCATCCTGCAGGAGGATTGGCTGGATCGGGCATATCCGGGCTCTTCAATGGCAGGGGTTTTGCATTCCTTGCAACTCTAGGATTTGGTATTGGAACTGCAGATAAAAGGGCCTGTAGATATGGATGCCTGGGTCTTGAAAGGATCTGCTCCAGGTTTCCTACCTCCACTATTTTGCCAAGATACATCACGGCTATTCTTCCATTAGATGCTATGTATCTGGCAGTAGCAAGGTCATGAGTTATATATATGAAAGCAATATTAAACTTTTTATTCATGTCTGCCATAAGATCCAATAAAGATATACGCAACGATACATCCACCATAGACACAGGCTCATCGGCAACAATAAGCCTAGGTCTTACAGAGATAGCCCTTGCAAGTAGTATTCTCTGTCTTTGTCCTCCGCTTAACTGATGAGGATATTTATCTAAAAACTGTTCAGATGGCGTAAGCCCAACTAGCATAAACAGCTCTTCAAGCTTTCTGCGAGCTTCTTCCACATTTTTTGCTAACTTGTGGTGTAGAAGTGGAGCACTTAATGATTGAAATATTGTTCTTGCAGGATTAAGAGCAGCGTATGAATCCTGATGCACCATCTGCACACTTTTCCTATACTCGTAGTACTCCCTTTTGCTCAAATTCCATATATCCTTGCCATCAAACAAAACCTGACCTGATGTAGGCTTGTAAATTCCGGTGATCATTTTCCCGATAGTAGTCTTGCCGCATCCACTTTCGCCCACAACAGCCAGTATCTCACCAGCTTTCACTTCCAAGTTTACGTTGGAGACGGCTTTGACATTGCGTTTTTTTCTAAAAAAACCACTATTGCTTTCAAATTCAATGCTTACATTTTTTAGTTCAAGTAGTTCGTTCATCTAGGCTTCCATCCTTTCAAACTTAGTACATGTTGTAAAATGCCCCTGCTCTACTTCTGTGAGTTTTCCCTGTTCTGAGCCTCTGCAGTGGCCTTCTAGGCATAAGCTGCATCGTGGGCTAAAACGACAGCCTGCAGGGAGAGCCATCATATTGGGAGGAGCGCCCGGTATGGCTCGACGTTTTGTTACATCATCTATAAGAGAGGGGGCAGCATTTATTAACCCGCGGGTATATGGATGACGTGAATTATAGAAAATGTCGTCTACTGTGCCAATTTCAACTATATTGCTTGCATACATTACGGCAATCCTATCAGCGACTTTACCGACTATTGAAACGTCATGGCTAAGGAAAATCATTGTTATACCTAATTCCTCATGGATATTCTTTAATATATCCATTATATAAGCTTGGGTAATAACATCAAGAGCTGTTGTAGGTTCGTCAAGTATTATTATATCGGGATCCAGGAGCAGGCTCATAGCTATGATGGTCCTCTGTTTCATGCCACCACTTAACTGGTGAGGATATGAATCCAGCACCTGTCCTGCATCAAGCCTTACATACTCAAGAAGCCTCCTGGCTTTATCGATGACCTCCTTTTCAGGAATATCCTGGTGTGCAGCTACAGTCTCCAATATCTGTTCCTTTATTTTTAACACAGGATTCATGGAATTTTGTGCGGCCTGAAATACCATCGACACATTCTGCCAGCGGTAATGTCTAAGCTCTTCCGCAGACATTTTTAGTATGTCCTTGCCTTTATATAATATTTTTCCACTACTTATCCTGCCAGGCGGAGATACGATATTCAATATTGTAGATGCAAGTGTGGACTTTCCACTGCCACTTTCACCAACTATACCTAATATTTCACCTTTATATACGTCAATTGAAGCCGTGTCAACAGCCTTTAAAACACCATTTCTCAAATTAAATTCAACTGAAATATCCTTCAATTGTAATATCTTTTCTGCCATATTTTACTCCCCCATTTATTAGAAATTGTGCAATAATACATATTTCAGTTTAACCAGCTAGTCTCTCAATCTTGGATTAAACGCCTCATCCATACCGCTTGCAAAAAATAAGCAGCCTATTTGAAATAACATTATGCCTATTACAGGCGTCAGGAAGTAATATATGGCGCTTGAACCGTAAAGAGCAGCCGTGCTGCCCATAGCTAAGTTCAACATCATGCCCCAATGTGTAGATGAAAACGGCGCTAAGCCTAAAACCATGAGACCGACACTGGCAGTTACTGCGCTTTTCATGATCATAATAAAATGATAAGCAATGTATGATGCCATGTTAGGAAGCATGTCCTTAAAAACTATATGTCCCAAACTCAATCCCAGTATTCTACTTGCTTCTATATAATCTCTCCTTTTAAATGAAAGTATCTGAGATCTGATGGCTCGCGCGAGGCCGCCCCAGGACCACATACTTAAAATCAAAGCAAATGTTACAGGGTTGGTTACCTTAATTAGCATGGACAACACCATCATGATAGGGAAACTTGGTACAGTCAATATCACATTGGTTATAAACATGAGTATCGCGTCTGTTTTTCCACCAGCAGCACCAGATATTCCCCCTACTATAAAAGCTAGAACCATTGTGAATATGGCTGTTAAGAATGACAAAATAATAACATCCTTGGAGCCGTGTACAAATTGTGCTAATGTATCACGACCGGCATAATCTGTACCTAATGGGTGGCTTAAAGACGGAGGTTGCAAACGTTCTGCATAGTTGGTTTCTTTAGGTAATGGGATAATACTGGTCCCAATCATAGCTATGAGCAAAAATATAACAAGGATAATGAAGCCGAAACACGCTCTCTTATTCCTTACAATTACATTAAAAAAGGACTTCAAGCTTTTCATAGTTATCCCTCCATTCTTATCCTTGGGTCCAGTATGGAATACAATATCTCAGCTACCACATTTGCCAGCACGACAGTTACGGTTATCATTAAAAATATACCCTGCATTAATATGTAATCCCTGCTTGATATAGACTGACTCATATAATATCCTACACCAGGGTAGACAAATAACCTTTCAATTAATGGAGATCCTCCAAAAATCATACCGAAAGATATAGCTAAGTTAGTAACAAGTGGTAACATGGCGTTTCTCCCCACATACCTAGTTATAATTCGCTTTTCACGAAGTCCTCTTGCCCTTGCTGAAACAATATAGTCCTCACCAAGTACACTGACAGCATTAGCCTTCATGTTTAATGCCCATCTTCCTATTCCTCCAAGTACGTACGCAGTTATTGGGAGTACCGCATGATTTAATACATCTAAAAAGTAGGGCATATTAAACCCAGGCTTGACTGATGAACTATACGCTCCTCTTGATGGAAACCACTTTAACTTTACAGAAAAGAAGACTATCAATAAAAAGGCAATAACAAATTCAGGTATGGAACCTACTATTGCAGTATAAGCTGAAAGGATTGGGTCAAGAATTGTGGTTCTTTTCCATGCGATGTACATTCCTAAAAAAATACCTATGAAGAAACTCAAAAGTAACGATATAGAAAGAACAAAAAGAGTCCAAGGCAAAGCTTCTCCAATAATTTGTTTTACATCCCTTTTATAAATAAGTGATTGCCCCAAGTTACCTTTCATCAAACCAGATAAATATTTAGTATACTGTGTTAGAATAGGAACATCGGGATCATAGTTCAGCATAGCTTTAGCACTTCTATAAGCAGATTCATAATCTATCCCCTGGTCGTGTACCATACTTATTGCCATGTTTTCAACAGGATCTCCAGGCATCATACGAATAAGTAAAAAAGTGATAGTAGTAGCAAAAAATACTGTTGTGATAACCAGTAACAGTCTTTTTATCCATCTCATTATGTATCCTCCTCGCAGATTTATGTCTTCGTACAACTGGAATTCTGTTTTAATACTTTTATATATATTAGCGATGCTCTGCAGATGAGGTGTGACAGCATACTTCATCTGCAGAGCTGATATCAGTTTATTTTTTCACATCCAACTTTCCATACTTTAGTAGCTTAGAATAAACAGAAGGTGTATCTCCTCCAAACCATACTGGATCTGTAGGATCTTCGGGATAGCCTGTGAACTTGTTATCTGTATGATATAGTTTATATGGTACAGTCTTTTCAGCAATAGGCACAAACGGTACAAACTCATTGGTTGCCATTGCGAGCTTTTCAATTAGTTTTATCTGTTCATTAACATCATTGGTATAAAACAGCTGATCAATTGTAGAATATACATCAATAATTTCCCCAGAGCTTGTTTTTATTTTAAGATCGGGTCTTTCACTGCTGGTATCCTTAGGATCTTTCAAACCAATCTTGGTCATATTATCTACATATATGTTTTTATATGCGCCCCATGGATGACCATATGATATGTCACCTATAAAATTAAGAGCGATTGTGTGCTGACCGTTTTTAACATAATCATTATATGCTCCATATTCCATAGGCTTAAATTCTGATTTAAGCCCGAATTGATTGAGCTGATTCACTATTGCATCCCCGCCAAGGAAGAATACCGGCCAGTTATTCATAGAGGAAACTTCAAGTTGAACAAGCTGCCCTTTTCCGTCACGCCAAAACCCATCTGAGCCCTTTTCCCATCCAGCCTGCTTTAGCAATTCCTCAGCTTTTGAAGCATTATATGTATAGTTAGTCAGTTTGGATAAGAAGTCCTTTTTAAGCCACAAATCCCTGAAGGATGGCACTAGCCCTGAGATATAGGTGTCTGCTGGCTTCATCCCAACTTCTAGTATAGGATTAAGTGCGTCTTTATCTATAACGTATGCAATAGCCTTTCTAACCAACGGGTCATTAATCGGATATTTGCTTGTGTTAAAAAACATTGTAGGCTGACCGCCAAAAGGAACCCAGAATACTTTCATATCTGGCCTTGCTTTTTGTATTTGTTCAAAAACATCGGGGGTATATCCAATCTGATCACCGTCATATTCCCCTGCCATTATTGCAGGTGTACTTGCTTCCTGGGTAGTAAAACGAACTACTTTTACATGCTCGAAATTTATATTCTGGCTGCACCATGCATCGTTTCTCTTATTGAGCAGGATCTCTGAAGAAGTAGAGCTATCATAGACCCAACCTCCGGTACCAACCACATTTTCTATGCCAGGTTTGAATGCAAGCAAGTCTTCTCTTATTTTTAACCTCTCATTATCAGAATCTTTATCCAGTTTGCCGTTTTCATCACGCTTTGCAATCAGTGGTATAGCCTGATCTCCCCATTTACCGTATATATGATATGGGGCATTTATCTTAACCGTAAGTGCCATCTGCTTGAGAATAGGACCTGCCTTCTTCCACCTGAATATAACAGTATAGTCATCGGGAGCCTCAACTTTGTCAAGATATGTCCATACTGTTGAGTTGTTTATAAATGCTATATTGAATGTGTTTAATACATCCTTGCTGGTGAAATCTTTTCCGTCGCTCCATTTTACATCCTTCTTTAACTTGACCGTAAGTTCGGTGCCATTTTCTTCAAATGATTCTCCTATTGCTGGAAGGAATGTATCTTTAGGCAAAGGAGAATAATCAAAAAGGCTGTCATACACAAAATCACCAAATGGTACGCCGCCTGAAACAAATGGATTACCACACATAGTCTCCAATGCGCCGGTATTCCATGTGGTAACAAACGTATCAATGTCTGGATCTTCTGGATCTTCTTTATATCCATCTTTGTTTGTATCTTCATTTGTGTCTTTACTTGAATCTTCATTCGCACTTTTTTCATTAGAAGCAGATGTATTTGTTAAATTATTTGTAGACTCGCTGCAAGCACTAAAAACTAGTGAAATTACAATCATTAATGCCATTAAAACTGTGAATCTCTTCTTTAAAATTCTGAACATATGGGTTAACCTCCTTTTAACACCCTTTAATTCTTAATATTCAGACGATCTGCTTAAGTCCTAACCATTATATCTCAACAATATAAAAACGGATCATCATCCACCTCCTTCTTGAAGAATACTGTTTTAAACTCACCATCAGGGTTGTAATTGGATGTCAATAAACCATATCATATAGAAACTATGCACCTGATAGACAGCATTCTTTAAGGTTTATGATATAATGATGGTACCGTTAAAGTAAATAATTAACTCTTTATATGAATGGCCAATATATTGTATTACTATATTTATTTTTTTAGGGTTAATATCCGATTTCTTGGAATTTTTAGAACCCAAACTTTTTTCTATACTCTCCAGGCGTAACCCCCCTGTCTTTTTTAAATATCCTAATAAAAGTATTAGCCGCCCCATATCCAACCATTTCTGCAATTTTATTTATTGTAAGGTTTTTTTCCTCCAAAAGCGCCTCCGCTCTATTTAACCTAACAGTATTTATATAGTCGGTAAGATTTTGACCTGTTTGTTCTTTGAAGAAATATGAAAGATAGGACGGGTTTATCTCCATTTTTTCAGCTATAAAAGCTACACTGAGATTGGGATTGTCGTAGTGAGTATCTATATATGAAATAATTCTATCCTTTAACTCAGTATTACGACTCCTGCGGTTATTGACAATATAAGTACATACTCTATCATATATATTTATGATGGTTTTATGCATCTCCTCTGCTGTCTGACACTCAAGTATCTGCTCTATCGGGTCAAAACCAGTACCAAAGACATCCACATAATCAATCTTAATTTCGCTAAAGGTTTTTATAGCTGTACTCATAATATCAAAAAATAAACACAACATTAATCTATATGAAAGATGTCTCTTTTCAAAGTTTTCTCGAAATATATTGTTTATGACGGTCTTAACCTCAGTAAACTGCCCTGCTTTTATGCAATTTATAAGCTTCGTTTCTATATCTGCGGGATAATAGTAATTCTCATTATTTTCCTGAACATCCCTATAACAAATTACGGAGTTGCACCCCTTTGCAATTTTATAATTAAGCGCTACCAAGGCTTCTTTAAATGATCTGGTGATGTTGTCCATACCTATATACATATTCCCAATTCCTATAGTTAATACAAAACCAAACTCATTCATAAGCTGTTGCTTTAGTCTGCAGGATATATTTTCCATTAAAGTTACCGGATCTATATCCGTGTGTGTATCGAAGTTCATAATCATTGCAAATTGCCTGTAATCAATTTCAAC
>JAAYLF010000096.1 GCA_012522035.1 Clostridiaceae bacterium | reverse complement strand
GGAGAGCCGGTACCATATCCAAGGGAGCCGCCTCCACTGGAAGGAACAACAGGCTTTTCGTGTACTGTAAAATTTATACCGTCCTTTGAAGTTGCCACAAATATATCGTTGTGGTGCGGCCACTTTCCGTCGGTACCCTTTACAATGCCTGAAAAGTACATGTAATATGTTCCATTAACCTTTATTACCGAAGGGTCCCCTCCATAACCTGGCGCTTCATTGTATGGAAACAAAAGTCCACTTTTGTCATCCGGGATGATTCTTACAGGCTTTGACCATCCCAGCTTTGGATCGGTGGTTTCAATGTAGTATACGTTGTCCGAACAAATGGCTTCAGGAATTCCACAGCCATACCACAACTTCCACTTTCCGTCATCCTTGTCGTAAAATCCACTGGCAGAATACGGACCCAGCCTTGACGATATTACATTTCCCAGATATTCAGTTTCAAAGGTCAAGTCCTTTATTTCTACATTCCTTTTCACACTTTCCGGATTATAAACATCAAGGTAGTAAATCTCATTTGTCATTCCCTTTTCACCGCTTATTCCAATCTTGGAGACCGCCTTCCTCATCTCTTCACTTACATATCCAAGAGAAAATATCAGCTCATGCTTTTCGTTTGCGGGAAGTTCCACACTGCCAAGGGTTATCCATGCCTTCGCCCCTTCATCAAATATCCTAAGCGACAGCTTTGCTTTCTCCTTTTTACCAAGGATTCTGAAAACAACCCTTAACTGGGTATATAAAGAAAGATCCTCATAATTCGTTTCACCAGGCGAATGAAGAATATAAAGCATCTCCTCCCCAGTATCCACCCAAAAATTGCAGTTGTCATCTTTGTCAGTTGTTGCTTTAATATTATCATCTGGAGTGAAGTAATGTGGGCTGTTTGAGTCTCTCTGGTTGTACTTCGTTTCCGCACCGTACTCAAACTCGGACAGAATCCTTTTTATGCCCATCTTTTCCGTATATCCCGCTACATCCTTTGGAGCTGGAGCAACGGAAGGATCGTAAAACGGATAATATGGGCTGTTATTTTCAGTTACTTTGGAAGTGTTACAAGAAACCAGCATAACAAACGCTCCAATCAACATGAGAAATGCAAATCTCTTTTTATTCATGACATTACCTCAAAAATCCACATCAGTTATTTGATAATACAGATTCTTTGGTGTATTGGTGTACCTTATATAGTTTTTGATGACACCTTCCACAGGTACGCCATTTATCCATGTCCTTACAGCATCCCAGTCTGGAATTGTCTTCCAGACTCCCACATCCTGCTCGGGATCTTCAGCAACCAAAAGATATTCTCCATCAGGCAGCGGATCAAACTGAAGTACTAGCCATGAATTATCGCTAAAATCAACAAAAGTTTTCTCATGCAAGGGTTCTTGCTCAACGGTTTTGGCATATGTACCCATCCATGCATAAAGCTTAAGTGTAAGGCTTCCAATATTGTCACTCATACTGGGACAAATAAAGCCTGATTCATCGAAGGAGGTTGTTGCAAAGAACTGTAAAGCGGCACTGTCGCCGGGTCTTATGTGAATTGCTGTGCTGTCATGGGTTGTAACGTCAAACGCCTCATATTTGTATGGATCTTCGCTGACTATTCCGCCATGATACTTCCCGGTACCGGGCTCAACTGTCGGATACACAGGTTCTTCCGTTGGCTCCGGTGTCGGTGTTTTCTCAGGTGTTGAAGTTGCATCAGGTGTTTCTGCAACTATCGGTGTTTTAGTTGCTTCCGGCTTTTCAGGAGCTTTGCAGCCTGTCAACAGAAAAACCAAACCTACGAATAGAATAAGGAGTTTGATTTTCACAATATACACCTCTTTTTTCTTCGTCTTATTTGTGAGTATTATACACAATTAAAAAAGTCATGTAAACATCTCTGCCTTCCCTTGAGTTTCCGTGTTTTTTAAAGTATATTCTAGAGAAAAACAAAAGTTATCCACAGATTTGCAAAAAAGTACTAAAAACTGTCGAAATGTTAGTAAAAAGAGCATAAAAAAGAGGAAATCCTCACGTTTGTTTGGTATAATTTATATGTTGGTAAAAAGTATACTAAACAAAACGAAAAGGAGTTTCCACATGAACTATTCTACCACAGATACATATCAAATCAAGAGAAAAATTTTGAACTTCACAGGTAAACTAACTAAAAAGACAGGTCAAGTCACTCGCAAGTTTACTTCAGATATGGTGTATGGGATTATTAAATCAAAAAATATTTTATTAAGCAAGATATCAGATGCACTAAAGGAATCAACAAAAAAGAAAAATACTATTGAAAGACTAAGTATAAATTTAGAAAAAGACTTAGATCCATCTATAGACAGAGAATATTGCAAATTGGTAAATGAAGCCATTGGAGAAAACCCTGTTATTATGGTGGATGATAGTGATGTTATTAAGCCTCATGGGTATAAATTCGAGTGTCTCGATAAAGTAAGAGATGGTTCTAGCAAAGAGAAGAAAATAGAAAAAGGTTATATGGTTACAGAGATGGTAGCCTTAACTAAAGAGAAGAAGAACCCGTTAAGTTTATTTTCTCATATACACTCATCTAAAGAAAAAGATTATAAGTCAGCTAATGCAATTACTTTTGAGGGATTAGATAAAGTTATTGAATCAATAAAGGGTAAAGGCACTTTTATTTTTGATCGCGGATACGACATGAATGATATGTTTAATTACATGCATGAAAAGAATCAGGATTATGTGATTAGGCTCACGGAGAAAAGAAAGTTATTCCACAAAGGCAAATGGTTTAAATCCACAGTTTTAAGGGATTCAAGGAAGGGAAAGATTAAGACCAATTGCTATTTTGATAAAGAAATCCGTGATTGTTACATAAGTCATCTTAATGTTAAAATAACTGCTAGCAAAAGAAATATTAGTCTTATCCTAGTATATGGTTTATCAGATACCCCTATGATGTTAGCAACAAATAAAGTAATTAGAGGTAAAGATGATGCAATACGTATACTTAGGTTATATATGTCTAGATGGCGTGTTGAAGAATATTTTAGATTTAAAAAGACTCAATACAATTTTGAAGATTTTAGAGTTCGAAGCTTGAAATCAATTAATAATCTAAATAAAATGCTTACATATGCTATTGGTTTTATTGGTCTAATGCAAGAGATGCATAAGAGAAATAAGTTAGCTAATAAAATGATAAAAAATGCAAGAGGATTGCGAACGGACATATTGTTTTACTATTACCAAATGTCTGAAGGAATTAAAAACACACTAGATTATGCTCGGACAGGCATTAGAGAGTGGCAAAAGATTGAACGGCGACCTCGGTTTCAGCAACTGATGTTGGTGCCCATAACATAGACGTAGAAGCATAAGTAGAAGTAGAAGAGTAGGAAGATATATTTTTTTAGAAAAGCCTAGCTAAATAGGCTTACTTTGCATGCTTGTTTTAAAGAGAAATCAAAGGTAGCTCAAAAATTGAGCCTGGCAAAAAACTTTGCTTAACGTTTTTCTCAAAAAACCTGAAAAAACGGAAACTCAAGTGCCTTCCATGTTGTTATCCTTAAGGTTTTGGGATACAATATTTTAGAAGTATATTTGAAAGAGGTTGTGCTATATGGTTGATTACAGTTCAGAAGTAAATATTACCGCAATATTGGCGGTATTGTTGGTTGTAACTTTGATATCCCTTGCCATTGGCGCCATAGCCTACATTCTCAGTGCACTAGGCTTAAGTAAAATTGCAAAGAAAATGAACCATCAAAACCCATGGCTTGCATGGATCCCTATAGCAAATGCTTACCTTGTA
This sequence comes from Clostridiaceae bacterium, assembly GCA_012522035.1. Taxonomy (GTDB): domain Bacteria; phylum Bacillota; class Clostridia; order UBA1212; family DUPL01; genus DUPL01. The sequence continues at coordinate 14,041 of JAAYLF010000096.1, read as the reverse complement.
GGTGACCTTGCAAAGGATGAGATTAAGAAGGTTAAAAACATAACGACTCAGCACTTTTTATTCGACAACCTGGGAATAATACTTGCTGTCACACCTTTGGTAGTAGGCCCAATATCATTAATCCCTATATTAGGCTGGCTTGCAATAATAGGGGCATTTGCTCTTCTAATATATCTCTCATGCCTTTGTGCGTACCACATATTCAAACAATTTGTAGGAGAAGGAAACGCCACAGCCTATGTTGTGTTGTATATTTTCCTTTCCCCAGTAGCATTGTTGATTATCTCTTCAAAAAATATTATTTATCCCAACGAATTCACAATAAGACACTCTAATCAATATCAGACTGATATGTTTAATCAATAGTGTAAAAGGCTGCACCGGAGGCAGCCTTTTTACATCTAATTCTCAACCTTAAATGTTCTACCAGAATCAGGACTCTCCATCTCAAACACAAAGGAAAAACTGTATGTTCCATCCCTGTTGAAATGTACCGTGTACCCATCGTATTCATGTACTGAAAATTCGATTGGCACATATTCACCGTCCACAAGCTCATAAATCCTTGGCTTCTTGATATTCGTAAACCCGTCTACTCGAACCACGTTGTTGTTCCTTCCACCTATGATGGTGAACTCCGCCTGATTATTCTCACACTTTATTCTTGGCAGATATGTATCCTTTACAACCTCTCCCTTTATCGCTTCAATACTGAGCGGTTTCAGGCAGGAGTCTTCCCTTACATACCTTACATTGTCATCGCTTTTGACCTTGAAGGATCCATATGGAAGAAGAATAAAATCCAGGTTAATATAATCTCCCTTTCTGAACTTGACTTTACCTAAATCCAAGGACAATGTCCCAATATTTATTTGCCCGTCAAAAGTATTCTTGAAAACAAATCCACCATTGTATTTCTTTTTCCCTATTCTAGCACTGCTGCTTTTCAGGATGAAGCCAAAGTTCATATCCTGCTCCTTCTTTTCAAGGTCGAAAAATGCAAAGTAAGGAGACTGGTCTCCTAGCTTGTATATCTGAGAATTGGGCTGAGAGACATCAATAGAAATATTCTGCGGCTGGTTATTCTCATCCAGATAAGCTGCTTGGTAGAACTTGTTGTTCCTTGAGTCAAATGTAAACAAGGATAGGTTCTCTCTTACATTGTCTATTGTCAGATCTTTTAGGAACTCAAGTCGCAAAGAGTAATATGTTCTATTTTCATCCTTTTGAGGAAACTCAATATGCCTCAATACATACTTGAACGAACCGCAGTCAGATATGTAGCTGTAGTCCATATCAACATACGTATTGCCTGAAGAACGGATATAGCTGTCCGTGTACTCTGTCATTACTTTCTTACCTTTGCTATTGATATACGACAGGAAATACAGCCTTCCAACAGAGTTGAACTGAGGCTGACCAGACCACATTATTCCGCTGGCTCCTCTAAAGTCGGGCAATGTCCAGCCGTCCTTTCCATACACATAGTATGGTGCTATACAATTGGACTCGGTTACACCAGTAGACAAATGATAATATGATACATGAAACTGTATCCAAGATAATTGCTTTAGTGGGTATTTTCCCCAGTTCTGATACAGATTCAGTACCGTAAACTGAGATTCCTCATTTTCTTTGAATCTTAGCGGGAATATTGTATCACCATACATCACATCTTCCGGATCATAAAAGGGCTCTTCCTTTTCATAAACAAAGTTTTTACCTACCTGCAGTGGTATTGGAACCTGTGTATTTGTATCGTCGAGTATCGCAGCGCTTTCAAGACATTCATTGTCGGTATTGAACCAGATATACAGGTCTCTGTTGCGATTGTCATTCTTCATTAATATGGTTGCATCAAAATGCTTGTCAGGCTCACGGTAAAATGCCTTGTTGAAATCGGAACCATCCATGTCAAACTTGTACATGCCAACCATATGGTCATATCCGTAGAATTGTCCATTTGCTTCGCCTGTTACGGTAATATCAACAAGAGGATTCCTCTCAATATCACAGGCCTTCTCTATTCCTTTAAAAGAATGCGTTGTATCTGTATACACCCTGCTGCCAAATATGATTTCCTCCATTTTTTTCAAGGTGTTATCTGTTACATTGGCATACTGGGTGAAGATGTAGTTGTTTTTGTCTTCCGTTACAGTGCAGTAGGACGTACTTCCATCAGGTGGGATTATGAATCCAATAACTCCTACCTTCTTTATGTCAAACGCAATATATTCAATACTTCCCCCATCCAGCTTCTTGATATTGGTACCTGTTCCGTTTTTGTCCTTGTACTGTATCTTCGATACTGTCTTCTTGCTGATTTTTATCTCAAGTCCAAATGCACCAAGAACATCACAGTCATTTGCAGCAATAAGCCTGTATTCTTGGTGTAGTTTATCGGAATAAGTGTGAAAAGTCTTCTCAAGTTTCAACGGAACTGAAGAAGCATCAGTTTGGACCGCATTTAGAGATTTGACAGTTACCTTTTCGCCAGCAGCAGAACCAACATCAAGACGGATTCCTACCATAGGCGAATTAAACACTCCCGACCCCATAAGATCCAATAAATATGTATGATATTTACCATCAGCATTTACGCTAAAGTTTATTTTCTGGTTTTCATTGAAACCGGAAGTATCCAATGTATAGAAATACAATTGTGCAGACTGGGCATCCCCTTCTACTTTCATTGTAATTTCGACTGCATTGTATGTGGCGGGATCCACATGAATTCCGGTTCTGCTTACATACGGATCAGCACCAGAGGCAATTTCAATCACCATGGTTCCATCTTTGTAATATACATCTTTAACGTCCTTATTCTTGTGCCAGCTTCCATGATTAAACCCGCCCAAATCAAGCTTTTTTCCATAAACGGAAACATCGGATTGTCCAAACCCCAAATCCCTCACATGGGATTCATAATAGTAGTAACCAAGTCTTGTGGTGTTAATTCTACCTGCACTGGGAGACTTGGATGCATAATAGACGTTTCCGTCGGTATCTTTAACAAAGATATCCATGGTATTTTTCAAGTAAGTCTTTCCCTTGTTTGATTTGAGTGCTGTTACATATTTTGATCCTGGTTTCATAAGATCGTGAACCAGTTCAATTTGTGTATTTGTTATCGTATAACTGCTTCGATCAGGCCTGTCATAATATGCCTGAACCTTATTGGCTATACTGTTTGCATATACCATGGATGCAGACAATTTTGTATCACCACTGGTATCTCTTGGTGGGGGTTCCTTTACTTCAGTACCACAACCAGCAAGAATTACAATACAAAGCAAAAGCATAAATGCCCGTGACAATTTCCTCAACTGCAACACCCCTTCTACGTATTAATCTTTCCACTTAATTTTATCATACTTAAACAGCGAAACAATACATTAATGTTTGAAAAGATTGTATGGAATTCTTTTAGCACCTTCAGGAGCTGTATATGGCAAGGGCAGGGTAAACTGATGAAATCCCATTGTGAATACCTGTTTTACCGTTTTGCTTTCAAATAGAAAGTACCTGTTGTGGTCATGCCTTAGATTGCCTTTGTAGAACTCTACAGGAGCAGGGTATAGCATGTATTCAGCATCAATAATCTTGTACAATTCAACGGTTCCACCACTGTAACCATGGTGTGCAACTTGCATCATATCCGATTTCAAATACTGACCGAAATTCAATACAAGTCTGTCATTTGCCATTTCGTTTGCATCAGCAAGAAAGATAATCCTCTGCTCTGCAATAGTCACGGTAAATAATACAAAAGAGAGATTCATTCCGCTATCCCGAATAGTTATTGGATAGAAATCCTCGTGGGTTTGCAGAATTTCTATCTCCGCATCCACATAATTAAACTTGTAACCGCTGTGTATTTTAACAATATCTGTTTCATATAAATATGTACCGATTACCTTTTTAAAGGTTTTGTACCGACCCAGATGGTCGTCAAGCATATGGGGACTGTCGCTGTTTAATATGTCATCATCTGAAGGGAAGTTGTATAAAACCTGTTTGATTGTCACTTTGTCATGATACTGTATGACAAAGTCATTGAAAGTGCCGATATGGTCACTGTGGCAGTGAGTAAGCAGCCATCCTTGAATTACGATTTCTTCTTCACTGGTTTGCTCTCTTAAAAGGTTGTAAAGTTTTTTTGCTTCACTGTGTTCTTTTTCAGGCCATCCTCCATCAATTATGAAGAAGGAGCCGTCAGAGAGTCTGAACACGTACGACATGCCTTCAAGCATATCATTACTGTCCAGTTTAATTTGTGTGAGCAATGGTTGGTATTTCCTTTTTGAATTGAGCTTTTGAACGCTTTTGGGCAGAAAACCCCTTGTTTCGTATACGATTATTACACTGGTAGATTGCTTAAAATAGCTGATGTGTACAAGTCTGTCTTTTTTAACAAAGGTATTGTATAAATTTCCGTTAACATCGTTGCTCAGTACATTTTCAAATCGTTTTTGCATAATCTTTTCAACATAATGTTCATACTGCTCCTTTGTTGTATTATCCACCTTGTAAACAACCGTGTCTCCGGAACTTTCAAACGGTCCTGACAATGAACCTCCTATGTATTCGGGCAGCGTAGTATCATTATCTTCTGTTGGTTTGGGTGTTGGAAGAATTGTAGGTTCTATTGTCATACCAGGGCTTGGCTCAGTTTCTGCATTATTTAACTCAATGTATGACAAGAATAATACAACAAAACATATTGACAGAAATAATACAATATATTTTCTGAAAACATACATATGCGATACGTCCTTTGCTTTTTGTTTCTACTTATATTGTATTAAATCCATCTGTTATATTGAATAAAATATGTATTAACTTGTGTTAAAAACCCCCCTGAAAAACAGGGAGGTTTTGCCAAATAGTTTCAATTCCAATTATTTTGTTAATTACATATTATAATTCCTGATCTGTCTCTTCAGCTGCCGGAGTATATGTAGAATCCTGAACTTTTGCATCCTTTTTCTTTTTCAATACCACAACAATAACAACAACTACAACTACAGCAATTATCAAAAAGAACAACAACAATACCAGAATCCCTATAACCAAAGTATTGCTTGAAGTTGAAACAATCTCATAAGTCTTTTCCTCGCTGTACTCATCAATAGTTATATTCACCACATTATCATTTACTTTATGGGATATAACCTTTCCAGGCATTTTTACCGACACCAACACTGTCATAAGTTCACTTGCACTCATTGTCTCGTTATCGGTAACAGCATCCTTGTTAGTAACCATCTTGAATCTGTACTCGTTTTTAAACAGCGACGCTTTCTTTTTAATTGATACATCCTTGAACAGAGGAATAGGATCATCACTATCAGTATCTGGAATGAACTCCAATAGTTCTTCCTCTATTTCTTTAAAAGTCATCTTACCCAAATCTCCAGTATAATAAACATAACTCACACCGTCTATTACTTTTTTGTCCGTCGTATAATCTTCGAAAGGATCGGTCCCGTTCTCCAAAAAAAGATTGTACGCCTCCTCTGTCATGGCAAATACATTCGATAAAGTACCGGTACCGTCTTCATTTAGCTCAATAACAAACTCAGCTCTCATACAACCGGTTGAAATCAAAACTAAAATCAAGGCCGTTACTGCTATCTTTGCTACTCTTGCAACTCTGCTCATAAATAGGCCCTCCAAAATAAATACTTGATTAATTCTACCATGCTCACAAATCAATTACATCATGTTAACAGCGGCATTTCTGTCATCCTAAGATTGCTACATCCATAAGGAATCAGGATCATTTCAACCTTGCCTCCAATCGGTTCTCTTGAAAGAGGAGTCTCTCTGCATACATTATCGTATCCTTCTTCATAACCCCAGTTTATCTCATACATTTCCGCAGATATAACTACAGGAGGTTTGTTTCTTGAAAAAGGTCTGTCCTTGATTCCATTTATGCTTACCTTGAAATCCTTGCTGGCAAAGGCATAGTTCCATTTTGAACGTGGAAGGACCTCATAATCGCAATATGGATACTTTCTTTCAACATTGTCTCTTGTATACTCGTAACCAACCCACTCTTCCTTGATTGGAAGTGCAAAAAGCAAAGGTCCGTACCACAAGCAGAACATGTCATTAGGTCTTTCCACAAGTTTTGGCTTGAATTCAAATACAACCTCAACCGTGTCTTCATGCCATTCTCTTGTAATCTCATGCATTGCCCCCATTTCAACGGCCTTGCCTTCAACCGTTGCACTCTCCACACATAAAGGTATGCGTATTCCAAATGTAAATCGGGTCTTTTCTTCAGCTTTTAATACATAAGTCACCTTGTTTTTGAATGGATAATCCGTAATACATTCTATTGATACATTTACACCATTTATTCTCGTGTTCAATTTGGCTGGAGCAATTACAGCAGAATAAATACCTTTTTCATTATGGGCAAATGTGCTTAAAGCAAATTTTGGCCATGCCTGGTTGAAGTTTGCAGTGCAGCACCCATAATTAGGCTCCAAACCAAAAAGATTTGCCTCGTGTCCATTGGTGTAGAATATGGGTCTGTTCTTGAAACGACTGCATTCAATCTGGTTGGTCATCTGAACGTATTGATGCGTCCACATGTCTTCACTGTTTGTTGCGGGAAAAGCATTAAAGGCAAGATTCTCAAGCCTGTCCAGCCATTTTGTTTTGCCTGTTACTTCAAATATCTTTTCATATGAATACATGGCTTCCGCCACACTGCATAGTTCAGTACCATGAATTGGGCTGTTGCCTGCAAAGCATTCATCGCCTGTAAAGTGCATGGTTGCCATGCCATGGTACTCCATTAGAAGACTGTACATCTTTTCAGCAAACTCATCCGCATCCATCTCCTTCTTCAAAGCCTGGGACATAAGTGCTTCTGACTTAATTGCCATTGCAGCATTTACCACATGAGTTTGAAAGGTCCACTCCGCTCTTGGCTCCATATCATCCCAGTTGTCATACAACGCCTTGTAATTCATACCCTGGGCATACAGTGTCCTTGCAAGCCTTAACAGCCATTCTTCTTCTCTTCTTCTATACATCCAATAAATCGGAATAAGGGCTTCAAACCATCTTGACATACCCCAGTTAAAAAGAGTTGTTCCAGCCACATGTCTTTTTAAATTGGCCAACGCCTTGTATACCACATCTTCAATTCTTTCATCTCCGGAGCAATCATGGTATAAAACCAGAACCTTTAGTATTAAAAACAAGGCCCATAAATCATATCTTCCTCTTTCATTATCATTGCAGGGACAAATCCACCCATCTTCTTTTTGACCCTCTATAATTGCGTTTATGTACTTCTTCGCCCTGTCAATCAAATCTTCGTCCTTGAGCAAATATGCAAGGGGTATGAATCCATCCAACCAGTAGGGTACTCTTTCCCAACCTTCCCGTACTCCACCAATCCACCTACTGTCTCTTACGTCCGGCCAGACTTTGTCCAGATTTCCAGACAATCCTTCTGCCTGAATTTTAAGCTGTGAAACAAGCCACCCCTTCGGCTCAATCTCCTTTGATGTGTAGAAAGTGAGTCTGTTTTCTCTTAACATATTCGCACCACCTGTCTCATCTATACAATGCATATATTATATACTATTATCTTGTGATATACTATACTGGTATTACAAAATAAGTGAAAAAGGGATGAATATGCTCAAGGTAAACAGACTTGTATCAGGTGGAGTAATAACCAATTACAAATGTTCTTCAAAGTGCAAACACTGTTCCTATTCCTGTTCGCCAAAATGGGAAAGAGACTACATGGACGAAACCACTGCAAGCAACATTTTCAGAATATTGAAAAAACAAGGTTGCCACTCCGTGCATATTGGCGGAGGAGAACCTTTTTTGCAGCCTGAAAAGCTTTTGAAGGTTCTTGCCTCAGCTGCAAATAATGGAGTGTCTGTGGAATATATTGAAACAAATGCATCCTGGTATATCGATGAAGACAAAACCATGTCCATTCTATATGACATTAAAGAACATGGCGTCGATACCCTACTCATATCCATCGATCCATTCCATAATGAGTATATACCTTTTTGGAAAACAAAGAGCCTTATCAAGGCATGCTACAATGCGGGAGTTGGAGTTTTCCCCTGGCAAATGGAATTCTGGCCTGATTTGGATTCCTTTGATGAGAGAACAACCCACTCGTTAAAGGAGTATGAGGGAAAGTTTGGAAAAAGTTACATAGATAATCTCCTCGGAAGATACGGCATAAACTTGAAAGGAAGAGCATTCAAAACCTTTAAATCTCAGTTGAAGATGCAAAGCTTTAATGACATTATGAATTCTTCAAGACCCTGCGGCCTTCTTTCCGGTGTATATCACTTCCATTTGGACCTTTATGAAAACTTTATTCCCCAATCATGTCCTGGTTTCTCTATAAAGATTGATGAACTGATAAAAGGAGCAGACCAAGAAAAGTATAAGGTGCTTTACAGTCTTGAAAGCAGTGGTGTTGCAGGACTCTGCAATCTGGCAGTTAACAAGTATGGATATGTACCAAAAGAAGAGTATAAAGGCAAATGCGACTTGTGCTATGACATACGTTCCTTCCTGGTTTTAGATCTTAAACTTGATCTACCTGACTTGCAGCCTGTTGGACATTATTTATTCGTTTGAAGACATTTATTTTAATCAATCAGCCTGATTTTCTACCATATATTAATAGTGATCAAACTATTGAAAGGAGCATACAAGTGAGCAAAAGATGGAGAAAAGTTTTTAGGATAGCATGTGGAAAGATAAGAAGAAGAACAAGACTTGTAACCAAACGATGGATATTCAACATTAGAAAACCAAAACTTCAACTGATAACAATGCAGCTCAAATGCATTAAAAGATAGCAAAAGCCCCTAACTTACATGTTGGGGGCTAATTCTTTACTTGTAAATAAAAAATTTAGGGCTGACGCAATAAACGGCAGCCCTTATATTACCTATTTCTTTTTCCTAAACAGCACAAACACTATTCCGCCCAAAATAACTACAGCCAGCGCTATTAACACGTATGTAAGAGCATCCGCTTGAAGGCCATCTTTCGTCTCGCCTTCATCCTTTTTAGACGGCGTAGACGTTGTGGAAGATTTTTCAGTTTCAGCCGGAGTTTTGTCAGGAGTAGGTGTTGGCTCTTTTGTAGGTTCAGGTGTTACATCCTTGTTAAGCTCAATTTTCAGATTGTCAATCATGTAACCGCATCCCCTGCTGGCAAATCCCAGGTACCCTACGGTAGAAACAACAGCCTCTTCAACTTTAATAAGTTCGTTTCCTTCCGCATCCTTCAGCACCACTGTCTGGTAGGAAGGTTCGTCAAAAACCGGCATACCCACCTCATGTTCCTTGAAGTATCCTTCACCAATAACAGTTGTCACATCTCCAATATCTGACAACTCAAGGAAGCAAATGAGTTCATCTTCCGCATAGAAGGAAATCTTCTCTTTCTCATCCACTACCTTTACAGTAAGAAAATCATCAAAAGTCTTTCCCTCAGGAAGATCAATCAAATAGCTAACAGTGTACGATCCAAGAAGCCTCTTAGTGCTATCAGGAACTTCTTTCTTTACCGCATGTTCCGAAGTTCCATTTACAGGACCAGTAGTTCCACCATTCTTCTTCGTGTGTACCCCTACTTCCAGTGTTGTGCCGTAGCAGTAGAAGTATATGCCAGAAGCGCCAAGGTATGATGAATTATCCGGATCGCCATTGTCAGGTTCCAGCGATTTGTCATTACTCTCATAAGACGACCTCAACATTATAGCTGCTCTTTTGTAGTTTACTGCTGGATTTATTCCATGGGGCATCTTGAAATCCACAGTTATGGTGTAATCTTCAATTTCATCATTGTATATTGCATATGCACCAGTAATCCATTTACCAACGAAGTATCCGTTATCTCCTTCATCTTCAAAGTTTTCAGCACTACTTGCAAATATGTTGAAGTATAGCGGAAAATCTCCAAGCTGTCCTTCGTCAAAATCATCTTCAAAAATTACTGTTTTTGCTCCTACAGAAAGCGAAAAGCAAATAATTAAAGCCAAAGTCATTAATAACAGTTTGCGCATGACTGTTCCCCCCTTATTCTGACTTTCTTCTCCTCTTATCAAATATCAATACACCAGCAAATACCATAGCCAGTATGGAGACAACACCAATTAATATTTGGTTGATGCTTGCGCCAGACGGGCTTGATTCATTCTTCTTTGGAAGCTCCCAACTTGGCATTTCAGGCCATTCAGGCATGTCGTCTGTTGAAGAGTAAATTGCAGCAACTTCAACATCCTCGATGGAATCTGATGGCACCTCTACCCACGCCCATTTCCTGTCTCCAGATTCCACAATCCTGCATTCAACATCCTGCCCATTAAGTCTTGCCATTACATTCTTTGTATCTGCGGGAAATGGCCCAAGTCTGAGAGCTACACTTTCCAGATCCACTTTCTGCAGCTTAATCTGAGCAGTTTGTGTTCCGTTCTTTGGTGATGTTATGTACATACCCAGTGTGCCATCTGCATTCTGAAGATCGAAGTCCGTAATTTCCACATTCCATTCATCTGGAAGTCTTGGCATTATCTTCAGTTTGCCGTTGTTTACAGGTGACACTCCAGAAACAATGTGGTAACACTTCAATGCCTCTGCAAGCTGTACAAGGTTTCCGAGGTCTCCCTGACGTCTGATGATGCCTTTTTCCACATCAACAGTGATTCCTTCAGGTACCAGGTAAGGCTCAGGCAATCCAGGCGCATAGCTCAGTTTGGTCAGATTGCTTACCAGTTTGTTTGCATCATCCATCATGTCAAGAAGCAATGCGTTCTGTGTTATCATTGAGTGATCGTATCCTATTCCAGAAGGTCCGAAGTGACCCTGGTTTCTAATCCTCCTAACATCCAACTCATAGGCGTTTCTCGAATTCTCCACCCAGTCTTCAGGCATGTCATTCAAGTCGTAGCCAAATATGTCAGACATCATTGTAATCACTGGGTCATGGAAAAATCCAAATATATCCTGACTCCATCTGTTTCCTTTTGCCAGTCTTTCACTTATAGCTTTTCGAATAGTCTCTGCGCATTCTTCCCATTTTTCTGCGTCCTCTACATTACCTGCTGCTCTTGCCATTTCAGCATAGCTGATGAGACCCAGGTAGCAAGGAACGTTGCAGTAAAGGGTGTATGCGTTCATACCACCTTCAGACTCTGCATAGAGAAGTCCGTTTGCTGCAAAGGAAAGCCTTGGATGTTCAAAGCACCAAAGAATAAAGTCTGCCGCTTCCTTGAGTTCTCTCCAGTTATCCTCCACCCATTTCTTATCCATGCCAAGATTTCTCCATATGTTATAGTTGGCAATCATCATAAGTCCGTGACCGTCAGTCTCCTGATTTCCCATGTTCTGATACTCATCGCCAAATGCCTGTTTTGTATATCTGGTAAACCAGCCTGCCAATTCGGTCAGGAATGTCGAGTATACAAGCGGCTTGTTCACAATAACCGTATAATGGCCTGGAATCTGCACTCCATTTAAGGTCAATCCTTTTTCTCTGAAGTACATCATTTCTTTATTGGCAAATATGACACTTTTTTCTCCAAGGCCTGGATACCCATATGAGTTTAAAGTCATTATTGCCCTTCCGCCATCTCGTGAGTAAAAATCACTGTAGTATGAATTTGCATTTGGTACCCAGGTTCCAAAACCGTCATACCTCCAGGATGGTGCATCCTTGTATGAAGTGTGCATCATTCCATCATCATCCACACGATCTATGAGGCTGAACAAGTTTTCTGCAACCACTCCCGTAGCTATATCAGCTAGATTGTTGCCTGTAAATCTGAATTTAACACCTTTATATGATGAAGGATACTTGTATACAGGAGGGTTCTCGTATTCATACTCATAAGTTAAAAGAAATTTGTTTATCTCATCCAATGCTTCCTTGATTTCATTCGGATAAGGATTCTTGGAATCAACCACATGTTTGTCAAAGAATGCATCTCCTGCCTCAAAGGAGAAAGTTCCTCCACTGAGAGTGCCTTTGAAATCCCCTCTTACAATATAAGCACCGTCAAATACAGGATTTCCCGCCTTCCCTCTGTTGTCTACAATTTTAATTGACTTAATTGGCTTGTCTTGGATTTTAATCTTTACAACACACTTTTCCGCAGCTTCAAATCCACCATAAAGATGAAGGGTTTTATCCAAAAGCTGCTTCATCCCGTCTACAGCCTCGTCGGTTTTGAAAGGAGCTCCACCTTCTGAAAAGTGATGCCTGAACCACATGGTATAGCCAAATACCAAGGGTATCTCTTCCGCATCGCCATTTGTATATTCAATATGGAGGGTTCCCATTTCATCCCCTATGAACCTCATATCAGGATAATTGGCAGTTCCCCATGGCGGGCATCCGCTATCTATTGAATGGTAACCGCCCACAACGTATAAATAGTCACCAACAACATCTTCCTTTGCGGTATAAGGAATCTTGACCCAGGACATTTCTCCGTTCCTGTTTGCGTTTAATTGACTTCCATTTGTTCCCATTGATATCATAATCACCCACACCCATAAATTTAATAGTAACAGTAGAAGTTTTCTTTTCATTATCCTTCATCCTTTATAGCTTTATAAATTCTACGCTCATGATAAGTATATATTAACAAAAAGGCAATATGTTGTAGAAAACAGACTGAAAGAAATATAAAATAGACATGTATCCAAACAGCAAAGAGCCGCAATATCTGTGGCCCTTTGCTAATTTGTGATATCTATGTAAAGGATGGAACTATGCCGTGTAAATGGTTTTCGTTATGCACTGAACATCTGCACATGCAACCATATAGGAGGACGCTTTGCGGCGGTCACCCCTGCAAGATATCAAGCGATATTACTAAAGATAAAGTTTAGCCTGCCCAAAGGCGCAGCATCATCCATGGTGTAGAAACTCCGAATATCGCCTGGTTGATAATTATCCGCCCACTTGAACTGTAAATTGATAAGACCACTGTACTTATCTACAGGAAAACCTATCAAATTGCGAGGAATCGCAAGCATCATCTGGTTGCCTTCCACTTTCAGCTTTGCACGTCCTATTTTTTCAAAGTTCCAGATGTCTGTAACCTTCTCAATTACAGCCTCGGAATCAACCGGAGACACTCTGTTTACAACATAATTGTAAGAATACCAGGAGGGTGTTTCACCTGTTGATATGAACAAGATCATCCAACTACCGTCAGTGGGCGGAGTAATATCCTTTACTGTTTTAACATAGAAATATATATTATACTTGTCTTTTGCAACTTTCATAAATAGTACATTTACTATTCGTATATATTCTACCTAAGATATACTGTCAACGGATTACCATATCAGACTTAAAAATGTATAAAAAAGAGGTACAAAAAAAGAGCCTGCGTTTTGCAGACTCCCTTTCGAGCTATAAAGATTTTGATATTCTCATATCCTTGCTCTCTTCTTCATACCCTTGTATGCAGCGCCAGCAAGGCCAAACGTTATTGCCATGTAGAAGAATGATGCAGCAACACCAGTGGTAGGATTTGCAGCCTTCAAGTCTTCGCTATAATTCTTTGAAACCTCTTCAGCTGACAATTCCCTGTTGTAGAATCTTATGTACTCATAATCAGCACTGAAATTTCTTGTGGAATTGTCATGTCCAAAAAACATTTTATTGGCGCCAATTGCATTTACTGCATTCTTGGAATCTATCAACTCACCATTGATGTACATGGTTGACTTGCCGCCCACCTTGTATGTGATTGTCAATGTTACTCTCGAGGCAAGATAGTCAAGTCCTGTTCCGCCTAGAGATACTGGTCTTGCATTTGTGTTGTTCTTGAACTCCATGACATTGTTTGCAACTCTGCGGAACAACGAGAAATTGTCATTGTCGCAGTTCATAATTGTATTAAATTCATAACCTTTGGCTGTAAAATTGTTCAATACAATCTCCACTGTAAACTCGTTGCTGTTAATTAAATCTGTCAGGGATTGAGGCAGATAAAACTTGGTACTAG
>JAAYLF010000007.1 GCA_012522035.1 Clostridiaceae bacterium | reverse complement strand
TTATGCTACGGAATAACAGAGGTTATACTCTTGTAGAAGTAATGGTTACACTTACGTTGTTGACCATATTTATTGCATGTGTTGTGGCGATAGTAAGTCCGGTGTTGAGAATATACAACAGGACTGTCTCTGTTGCGGAAGACCAGTCTATTGCCGTGAATATTGCGGACTATTTGGCTGGCAGGGTAAGACTATCCACTCATTTTGAAGTAACTGATGAAGGAAGATCCATCGTATTGGATGGTGTTAAGTATACTATGCAGGATGGATATCTTGTTACATCCAATGGATTGGTTTTTGATTCTGCATATTATGGTTCTGCTAAAATTGGTTTGGAGTTTGAGCATGCAGACAACAATCCCTTTGTGGATATTAAGGTGCATGTGTTTAGAGAAGGAGAAGAAAAGTACAGCTACAGCCTGACAGCCAGACCTCTTGTCTTTCTTGGAAAGGATGAGGAAGGGGAAGAGCCGGAGTATGGATATGAAGCAGGAGATTTGGTGTTAAAGGATGATGAGACAGGAGCGGAGATTTATTTGTCTGGTTCATGGCAAGCTACAAAACATGAATCAGCCAGTCTTCCATGGGGAGGTCTGCTCCTTACTCCAGGAACATTGTACAGGGATCATACTGGAGTTTATATTATTGGCGAATCAACTTATTTAAGCAAATCTTTTGCAGAAGACGACCCGACACTGGAGGAAGCACATCAAAAACATCCCGCGGGATATGTAAAGGTGGATACCTCCAGAGTTTGGACAGATGCAGATGTTGACTGGAATGCAAGTCCTGTTGTCTGGAAGAATCCCCCTCACAAAGGCTCCATTTGGTATACCAACGGTAAATATTATGTGCTGTTGTATCCTGCAGGGGATGCGAAATATTCATCTTCAGATCCTAATCAAAACTGGAGGCAGATAATCCAGTTATGAATGCCATTTACATAGCGGAAGGTACAATGAAAAAAGCGGATGTACCTACGCTTGTTTTCTTCTATAACGTGGAAGCAAAATGCTCCATTGCCTGTCTGACTTCTTCGATTGTTTCAGGCTTTAACAATGCGTAATATTTCGGCATTGTCTCCTTCAGATATTCCTTGTCGAATGTTCCTGCAGCCTGACGAGCAAAAGAGTCTTCCAATAATGTCTTGGCTTCATCTCTTTTTGAGTTGATGATAAATTATACTATATTGATAGGATTATGCAGGTTTTTATTTCTATATTTTTGTTGTATCATAATATGTGTTTAATTATTGTGAGGAGGAATGATTGTGAGCGAATATGGAATTGTTTTGACTACATTTGCTAATGAGCAGCAGGTAAAACCAGTAATAGACGAGATACTGGAATGTAAGTTGGCGGCATGTGTACAGGAAATAAAGATAAAGAGTCATTATGTATGGAAAGGTGAACTCTGTCGTGAAGATGAAGTATTGGTTTTGTTAAAGACAAGAAAGGAGTTATATCCTGAATTAGAAAAGAAACTTAAGGAAATACACCCCTATGAAACACCAGAAATTCTTCTTGTAGATGTGGAGTTGGGAAGTCTTGCGTATTTGAAATGGCTAGATGAGCAAACTCGCAAATAGTATCAGAAGGTTGTGAACATTATATTAAAATAATTGTTAACATCTCAAACCTCGTATGGTATAATAGCACAAGTATTGTAGATTTTACTATCTTTGGAGGTTTGTGTACATGGGAATTTATCAGAAATGCGCAAGTTTCACTAAAGTTGACGAAGTAAAAGAAAAAGGAATTTATCCATATTTCCACCACTTGGAATCCCGGCAGGATGTGGAGGTAATAATGGAAGGCAAGCGCAGAATTATGCTGGGATCAAACAACTATCTTGGACTCACAACTCACCCTGAAGTTATGAAAGCGGCTATTAAAGCTATTGAAAAATACGGTACAGGTTGCTCCGGATCTCGTTTTTTAAATGGTACCTTGGACATGCATTTACAGCTTGAAGAAGAGTTGGCTGAATTCG
>JAAYLF010000095.1 GCA_012522035.1 Clostridiaceae bacterium | reverse complement strand
GTAATACGCATAGGCATTGTCCTTGTCTTTTTCAAGGATTGATTTTAAAATTTCCTTTGCCTTTTCCGTGTCCACTCCTTCGTAGTAAAGGGCAATGGTTATGAGCTCCTGTATGCTCTTGTCAGGATTCTGTTCATAATCCTTGATTGCATCAAATCTCTTTACGTATACATAATCCCGAATCTCATCGTATGTATCTGCAATGCCTTCTGCCAGGATTTTGTTCTTTTTTTTCAGCATCTTTTTCTGTTCTTTTTTGTATTCCTTGTCTGTTTCCTTTGTGTGCAGGTCGTAGCTCTCAACACCCATTGATTCTTTTCTGGCCTTGAAAGTGGGGTGGGAATCATTGAAAGGAGTAAGTTCGTTGTCCATTATGCGCCGCCAATGGGCTTCGTTTTTCTCAAGGTATTTGTAGTAGAGGTCGAGATAGATACTTGCATAGTTCTTCAGAGGCTCCTCGCTCTCATATATGTATATTGACCATTCCGGGCAGGGTGCACTTTGAAACAAGCTCAAAGCGGCGTGCTTTGCAAGGGCGTTTATGTATACCTGTCTGTCGCCCAGTTTCTTAACAATATTATCAGCTTCAATTTCCTGGACTCTCTTTGCACAAACGGTATAGAGGAAGTATTCCTTTTGGAAGATGAACGCAGGTATTATCATAATGGATCTTAAAAAGGTTATAAACTTGTTATCCGTTTCCGTCTGCCAAATTCCTGCTGCAAATATAAGTTTTCTTGAAAGCTTTGTGTTTCCATTGTAAACATGGGCAAACTCATGGATGAGAGTCTGCTTCATTTCTTCCATGGTTAGGAGGTTCATGGGCATTTCTCCAATCAATATGCAGTCATACTTCCTGTGCTTGAAAACTCCCACGTTGTTGTCGCCAAGAAAAATACGTATGTTTTTGCCAGCACCGGTAATGTCTGCTGCTCCTCTTGCAATAGAAAAGAGTTTTGGATAGTCTTTTTCCAAAAGTTCATTTTCAGGAAGTGGACCTGAACCACCGCATGCCAGCATGTCGACAAGGCCTGCCAACATGAAAGAGGACAGTAAATATACTAACAAAAATGCAGTTATAGTTAAACCAGCAGGCCAACTCTCCCACTTTACAAATCCAAAGGAGAAGGAAAATCCCAGGACGCACAGCAGTATTAAAAATATGTGGAAAAACCAGCAGGTATTCAGGATGAGTTTCATTCTTTTTTCTATTCTTTTCAGATCTTTTTCTGCCTCATCCCTGATCTGTCCCATTATCTTCCTCTGTTCCGCAATTCTTGTGTTTGAAAATCTTTCCCAGAGGCGTTTTCCCAGAAGCAGATTTATAGCGAAGGAAGACAGAAGCAGTGTACCAATTGCGACTGCGATGTGCTTATGATATGGCAGGTCTATATATACCCCAAACGATGTTAAACCTGCCAAAGTGTAGAGGGAAATAAAAAAACCAAAACCTCTCCTTTTCTGCTGCCTCAAATACCAGTTGTCTTCCTGACTAACAAAATCCTTGATTTTCTTCTTGTGTAGACCGTAAATTGACCATACATAGCTGTTCTTTACTTTCTTCTTTAATCGTCTTGTTGTGCTTCTGTCAGGAACGATTAAAAGTATGTAATTTGTGTTTTGCATAAGAAGATAATTCATGATTTTATCATGAACATCTGATAGCTTGTCAAGATCAGCATCCCTTGTTGGCACTAATAGGAACAAATACAAATCCGCTTTTTTTACAAGGAATATCTTTTCAATATTGTCTTCAGCAATCTGCGTGATGTAGCTTGTGATTTCTTCAACGTAATCATCAGCCAGGTCGTGGGGTGAAAACTCTTCGTTTTTGCCGAGTGCGACCTGTGTTTCTGGAAGGCTGGTTTTTAAATCGTCAAGTTCTTTGAAAAGGGAGAACTTTGTGCAGAAATCTTCAACGATATTAAGCCCTGCCTTTGCAAGGTAGGGGTTTGTCTTCAAAGCTTTTTTGATATATTCAATTCCGCTTTTGTCAAAACTTTGAATTAAAATTCTTCCAAGATGGAAGTTTGCGCCTGCATTTTTACTGTCTTTTTCAAGTATGGAATTCAATATCTCCTTTGACTTTTCGGTATCAACACCCTCATAGCACAGGGC